>NZ_JBEXTZ010000093.1:0-32389 GCF_040614195.1 Amycolatopsis sp. NPDC006125 | reverse complement strand
GCACGAACTGACCCCGGCCGAGATGGCCGAGTTCGCCCGCGAATTCGCCGATGCCATCGGTACAGGGCAGCCCTGCGTGGTGATCTCCGGATGACCCGCCTCCTTGAGATGATCAGGGGCCGGGCAGACGAGGGAGAGCGAATGCAGCTGAGTGCCGGATGGATCCCGTGGGGCATGGACGCCGACACCTTCGGCGCCTGGGGGCAGTGGGCCGGCGCGATCATGAGCTTCTTCGCGGTGGTCGTTGCGCTGGGAATCGCGATCCGTGATGGTCGTGTCCGGGCGGACGAGCGCGCCGATCAGGTGAAGGCGCAGGCTCGGACGGTTACCGTCGACGTGCGGAAGTTGAAGTCCGACCGCTGGCACTACCACTGGACTTCGGTGGTGGTCGAGAACCACGGCACCTTGCCGATCACCGAGATCACCCTCACACGCCTGGTCGTGAAGACGAACGGGCGAGAGGTGGCATGGGAGTTGAAGATCGATAGCAAGGGCTATACGTCGAAGGCGCTGCCGCACAGGCTGGCAAAGGTCCTGGGACCAGGTGAGCAAGGGGAGTACGGCAGCCTGCGCGAGCTGGTCGACGGGCCGGAGGTGCGGTTCATTCAGCCTGAGGAAGCGTATGCCGAGGTGACCTTCGTCGATGCGGCGGGACTTCGGTGGTCCCGGACCACCGAGAACCGCGAGCCGCAGAGGGTCATCGAGAAGTGACCGCGCCCGCCGTCGTCGAGCACCGGTACCGGCCGCGCGGGGCGGCGAAGCGGCTGCTCGCCTGTCGGGACCCCGAGGTGCTGCTCTCGGGCCCGGCAGGCACAGGGAAGTCCCGCGCGTGCCTGGAGAAGCTGCACCTGATGTGCCTGCTCAACCCCGGCATGCGCGGCCTCATCGTCCGCAAGACCCAGGTGTCCATGACGAACACCGCGCTGGTCACCTTCCGCGAGCACGTCGCCGCCGAGTCCATCGCGGCCGGCCACGTCCGGTGGTTCGGCGGCTCCCAGCAGGAAGCGGCCTGCTACCGGTACACCAACGGCAGCGTGATCAACGTCGGCGGGATGGACAAGCCCACCAAGATCATGTCCTCGGAATACGACATCGTCTACGTCCAGGAAGCGATCGAGCTCACCGAGACCGACTGGGAAGCCATCACCACCCGCCTCCGCAACGGCAAGGTGTCCTTCCAGCAGATCATCGCCGACACCAACCCCGACACCGCCACCCACTGGCTCAAGAAGCGCTGCGACAAAGGCGTCACGCGGATGATCGAGTCCCGCCACGAGGACAACCCCGTGCTGGTTCGCGAGGACGGCACCCGCACCGAGGTCGGCGAGGCGTACATCTCCAAGCTCGACGCCCTCACCGGCGTCCGGCGGCTCCGCCTGAAAGACGGCCTGTGGGTCGCCGCCGAGGGCCAGATCTACGAGGACTGGACCCCGGCGATCCACCACGTCGACCGGTTCGACATCCCCGACGACTGGACCCGCTGGTGGAGCGTGGACTTCGGGTTCACCAATCCGTTCGTGCTGCAGTGCTGGGCCGAGGACCACGACGGCCGCCTGTACCTGTACCGGGAGATCTACCGCACCCGCCGCCTGGTCGAGGACCACGCCAAGGACATCCTGCGCATCGTGGCGCCTGAGAGGAAGTGGCGGGAACCCCGGCCGCGGGCGGTGATCTGCGACCACGACGCTGAGGATCGCGCCACGCTCGAACGCCACCTCGGGCTCGGCACGGTGGCGGCGAAGAAGACCGTGTCGGACGGGATCCAGGCTGTGCAGGCGCGCCTGCGCCCGGCCGGCGACGGCAAGCCCCGCCTGTTCTTGCTGCGGGACTCGCTCGTCGAGCGCGACTCGGACCTGGAGGCCGTCGCGAAGCCGCTGTCCACCGTGGACGAGATCCCCGGGTACGTGTGGGACGTGTCCGAGGGGAAGCCGCCGAAGGAGACCCCAGTCAAGGAGAACGACCACGGCGTCGACGCGCTTCGGTACATGGTCGCCGAGCGGGACCTCGGCGGTCGGCCACGCGTGCGTTTCCTCGGCGGGTAGCTGGGGCTACCGCTTCGCAAGCCACCGCCTGATGGTCATTCGGTCAACGCCGGCTGTGTCTGCGAGGTCGACTTCGGACCAGCCGGCCTCGGACGCCGCAATCACTGCGGCGCGCAGCGCGTCCGTGTGCCGCTCGACGTCGCGAAGTGCCTGCCTCCGTTGTTCGCCGAGGCTCTGCACGGTGCTGCTGAAAGCCGCGTTTATGTCGACGAACGGCGCGCTCTCTCCTGCGGCTGCGGCGAGCTTCTTGAGGAGCTCATCGCTGAGCGTGTCGAAGCCTCGCACCTTGTGCGACATGCCCGCGAGGAGAGTCTGAATCGCCTTTGAAGTGGGGGAGTTCTTGGCGATGGCCTCGAGTTGAGTGGATAGGGACTGCATTGCGGGGACCTCGCGGCGAGCCGCCATGTCGCGCATGCGGGCCGCGCGTTCGGCCTGTGCCTTGGTGGGAGGCAAGCTCGGAATGTTGATCTTCGGACCGGTCTGCTCGGCGAGTTTCCTGAGGGCCTTGAGAGTGGGCTCCGAGAGCCCTTCGAAGCGGGTCATGTAGACGATGCTACAGGAAATGTAGCGCGGTCTACAACGGGTCAACTCAGAGCCTTGCGGAATTGCATGCATACCTATTCATCTGTTTAGGTGAATAGGTATTCAGTTATCCTGCTGACGTGATCAACCGGCTCATCGCCCTCCTGCAGCCAGCGGTGAGCCGAGTCGCGCCCGCAATCCTGTCCCTCGTCGCGCTCGTGTGCTTCGTCATCGCGGCGTTCCTCCAGTTCGGACTCCCCGCCGGGCTCCTCGCCGTCGGCGCCGCGTGTCTGGTCGCCGAGTGGCGCATGGTCGAGCCGAAGCCTGCTCGTCCGGACGGTCGCCGGTGAGGGGCCTGCTCGCGCCGCGGCCGCGCAACGACAGCCCCGTCCCGCTCGCCCCCCGCCGCGCCATGGGCTTCGGCTCGATGTTCGGGTCCCGCGCCGACGTCATCGGCCAGCTCGACACGATGGCCACCAACGGCACCGTGTTCGGCATCGTCGACCGCATCGCCCAAGCCATCGCGGGCACCGAGTGGAAGCTCTACCGCAAGGCCGCCTCGGGCAACGAGGAAGACCGCGTCCGGGTCACCCGGCACGCCGCGCTCGACATCGTGACGAAGCCGAACCCCTTCTACTCCCGCGCAACGTTCTTCGAAGCCTCCTCGCAGCACGCCGACCTCACCGGCGAAACCTGGTGGGTCGTCGGCCGCAGCCCCCGCCTGCGGAACCTGCCCCTCGAACTGTGGCCCGTGCGCCCCGACCGCATGACCCCGGTCCCGCACCCGACGAAGTTCCTGGCCGGCTACATCTACACCTCGCCGGACGGGGAACAGGTGCCGCTCGAGCTGGACGAGGTGATCTTCACCCGTCGGCCGAACCCGTCCGACCCCTACCGCGGGCTCGGCCCGGTGCAGGCCATCCTCACCGATGTCCACTCCGCCCGGTACGCGGCCGAGTGGAACAAGAACTTCTTCCTGAACTCGGCCGAGCCGGGCGGGATCATCGAGGTCGAGAAGCGCCTGTCGGACCCGGAGTTCGACGAGCTGACGAAGCGGTGGAACGAGCAGCACCGCGGCGTCGCCCGCGCCCACCGCGTCGCCGTGCTGGAACAGGGCAAGTGGATCGACCGCAAGTACACCCAGCGGGACATGGAGTTCACCGCCCTGCGCGGCGTCACCCGCGACGCGCTGATGGAGGCGTTCGGGTTCCCGAAGGCCATGCTCGGCATCACCCAGGACGTCAACCGGGCCAACGCCGAAGCCGGCGAGGTGATGTTCGCCCGCTGGCTGATCAAGCCGCGGCTGGAGCGGTGGCGTGACGCGCTGAACGGCATGTTGCTGCCGCTGTTCGGCGACACCGCGCGTGACCTCGAGTTCGACTTCGACAACCCCGTGCCCGACGACGAGGCCGCCGAGAACGCGGCGATGACCGCGAAGGCCGCAGCGGCGAAGACCTACATCGATGCCGGGTTCGACGGTGAGTCGGTGAAGGAGGCGCTCGAACTGCCGGACGCGCTGGTGTGGGAGAAGCCGGCGCCGCCGAAGCTGCCTGCGCCGGGCGCGCAGGACCAGCCCGCGCCGGTCGTCGACAACTGGCCCGCCCAGGTGGCTGCACTCGCGGGCGACCACCCGGACCCGCGCCGGATCCGGAGCCAGGACTTCCCGACCCCGCCCGGGGACTGGCCCGAGCGCGATGAGGACGCCGTCGACGCCGTCGACCTCAGCCCGGTCCAGGCTGCGTGGGAAGCCGCGCTGGCCGCGCTTCTGGAGCTGTGGAGGGGCAGCGTCGTCGCCGCGTGGATTGACGAGCTCCTCGACCAGATCCGCGCCGTGCTGCGCGGCGAGGGCACCTTCACCAGCCTCACCGTCGACACCGACACCGCGGCCAGCCACCTGGCCGACGCGATGCGCGAGCTCGCCGAAACCGCCGCCGGGCATGCCGTCGACGAGGCCGCAGAGCACGACGTCACCCTCACCCCCGCATGGCCCACCGAATCCGAGCTGCAGGACGCGGCCCAGACCATCGCCACCTTCGAGGGGCAGCGCTACGCCCAGTCGGCCGGCCGGGAAGCCGCCCGGATCGCCTGGCCTGACGCTGACCCCGACGAGATCACCGACCACGTCCGGACCCACCTCGAAGGCCTTTCCGACTCGACGTCGGCGCAGGCCTTGGGCGGGGGGCTCACCCACGCGCAGAACCAGGCCCGGCAGGCCACGTTCAAGTCCGGCCCGGTCGGCGCGCTCTACGCCTCCGAGCAGATGGACCGCAACACCTGCGACCCGTGTCGCGAGATCCACGGCCGCTGGGTCGCCAACACCGACGACCTGGCGCCGCTGCTGAAGCTCTACCCGTTCGGCGGCTACATCGACTGCAAGGGCACCTGGCGCTGCCGCGGCACCGTCGTCGGCGTGTGGCGGCCCAAGACCACGGAAGGCGGGAGCTGATGGACATCGACCCGCGGCTGATCGGCCGCGTGCAGGACATCGTCCGGGCCCGCGAACAACGGCGGCCTCGCGCGACCGCGGCGCCCCGCGATCGCGGTGTTCGGCTCGTCGCCCTCGACGACTCCACCCCGGAGCTGTGGATCTACGAGGAGATCGACTCCTGGTGGGGAGTGTCCGCCGCCGACGTCGCCGCCGCGCTCAAGGGCCACCGCGGCGACCTCCACGTCCGCATCAACTCCCCGGGCGGGGAGGTGTTCGAGGGGTTCGCGATCTACAACCTGCTCGCCCAGCTCGACGGCACCGTCACCGTCACGGTCGAAGGCCTCGCCGCGTCGGCCGCGTCCTTCATCGCGATGGCTGGCGACAAGGTCCGGATGTGCCTGGCCAGCCAGATGATGATCCACGACCCGTGGGGATTCTGCGTCGGCGCAGCGGACGACATGCGCGACATGGGCAGTGTCCTCGACTCGCTTGCCGAGACCCTCGCCGGGATCTACGCCGAGCGTGCCGGTGGTGAGATCGCGGCTTGGCGCGACGTGATGCGCGGCGAGCAGTGGTACACGCCGCAGGAAGCCATCGACGCCGGGCTCGCCGACGAGATCGTGACCCCGAAACGCAAGGGCGGCGACGAGCCGGAGGAGCCCGACGAGAGCCAGCTGGCCGCTACCCGGTGGGACCTGTCGGTGTTCCAGTTCCGCCACGCAGGCCGCGACGCTGCGCCGAAAGCCACCGATTCCGAGCCTGGGGTGACCCACACACAGCCCTCGGCCACGAAGGACGCTGCAGCAGCGACGTCCGGCGACGACAGCGAGGCCAGCGGCGCCGAGCGGCAGGCCGCCGCTTCGCCAGATGCCGTCGACGAACCCGAGGCCGCCCCCGCGCCCGGCGCCGATTCGGAACCAGCACCACCCGACCCGTGGGCCGACGCCGTCGCCGCCCTCCTCGAACCGGAGCCGTCCACAACGGACGAGCTGCTGATGTCCCTCCAAGAGAAAGGCCTGGCATGACGACCCAGCTCGTTCCGCCGAAGAACGTCCCGATCCCGAAGAACGCCGACGAGCTCGCCGAGATGGTCGGCGACCCCGGCAAGCTCAAGCCGATCATCGAGAACAAGGAGGCGTTCGCCGGGTTCATCCAGGCCTACGCCGACCAGCAGCAGGCCCCCGGCACCGACCTGCACGAGGCGATCAAGGCCGAGACGCAGAAGCAGCTGGCCGACTACCTCCGCGAGAAGGACCTCGACGGCGACAACGTCGAGCGGATCAACCGACTCAACCTCGACCCGCAGGGCGGCGCCCGCAACCGCAAGGGCGGCATGCTCACCTCCTACGGGCAGGGCGCCAACCACAACCCGAACGCCCCGGGCGTGGTCCTGGACGACAAGTTCAACAACGCCGTCGACTACCTCGAGTCGATCTGGCACCTCAACGAGTCCCCGGAGGCCTCCGCACGGCGCACGGAGATCCGCAACGCCGCCTCGTCGGTGTCGCCGGCGGACGGTGGCTTCTTGGTGCCGGAGACGCTGCGCAGCCAGCTGCTGCAGGTGTCGCTGGAGACCGCGACGGTGCGACCGCGGGCCACCGTGGTGCCGATGGACTCGGCGCGGGTGCCGTTCCCCACGATCGACGTCTCCAGCAACCAGAGCAGCGTGTTCGGCGGCATGATCGCCTACTGGGGGGAGGAGTCGGCCGCGCTGGTCGACGCGAACCCGAAGTTCGGGCGCGTCGTCCTGGACGCGAAGAAGCTGACCGGCCTGTCGGTGGTGCCGAACGAGCTGCTGCAGGACTCGATCATCTCGTTCTCGGCGCTGATCGAGCGGCTCTGGCCGATGACGCTGTCGTTCGAGGAGGACGCCGCCTTCTCCAAGGGCAACGGCGTCGGCCAGCCCCTGGGCTACCTCGGCAACCCCGCCACGGTCGCCGTCGGCGCCGAATCCGGGCAGGCCGCGGACACGATCGTCTACGAGAACATCGTCAAGATGTACGCCCGGATGCTGCCGTCGTCGCTGCAGCGCGCGGCGTGGGTGGTCACCCCGGACGCGCTTCCCGAGCTGCTGACGATGAGCCTGTCGGTCGGCACCGGCGGCAACTCGGTGTTCGTCGCGAACGCGGCTGGCGCCGCCCCGATGACGATCTTCGGGCGGCCGATCATCGTCACCGAGCAGGCCAGCGTGCTCGGCGACCAGGGCGACATCGCGTTCGTCGACCTCACCTACTACCTCGTCGGTGACCGGCAGACCATGACCGCCTCCTCGTCGACCGACTGGAAGTTCGGCAACGACCAGACCGCCTACCGCATCATCCAGCGCGTCGACGGCCGCCCGTGGATCCAGTCGGCCATCACCCCGAAGAACGGCGGCCCCGCGCTGTCCCCGTTCGTCGAGCTCGCCGCCCGCGCCTAGTCGTTGCCGGGGCCGGGCGGCATTAACACCCCGCCCGGCCCTCGCTCCGAAGTGGCAATCAACCCCCACCAGGAAGGCACAACCCCATGGCACAGAAGGCTCTCGGCCGGCTGTTCAACACGGCACCGGCCGCCGACGGCAAGTGGATCAACCTCAAGGCGGCGGGCGGTGTGGCGTTCCTGTGCTACCTCGCCGGCGCCGTGGGCGACACCTACACGCTGCAGGAGGCGAGGGACGCGGCGGGCACCGGCGCGCAGAACCTGCCGGTGCTCACCGAGTACCACACGAGCACCGGCGACGGGTCCGACGCGTGGACGCGCCGCACGCAGGCCGCGGGCGCCACGGTCGTCACCGCGGCGGCGGCGACCCAGAACGCGATGGTGTGCGAGGTCGAGGCCACGTCCCTGTCCGACGGCTACAAGTTCGTCCGGCTCAGCTCGACCGGCGCGGGCACCGTGAACGCGGTGACCCGGGACCTGGTGGCGCAGCGCGCCCCGGCGAACCTGCCGGCGATGGGCGTCTGAGCGCGAAGGCCGAACCAATGCTGTGGATCTGCCAGGAGTGCACCACCGCCTACGCGGTGGGCCTCCTGGCCTGCCCGCACTGCGCAAGCACCAACTACCTGGAAGAAGGCCAGGAAATGCCCAAGATCACCGTCCACGGTGGAGCGTCTAACGCCAACCCCGAGACCACGGTCGAGGTTCCAGGCGAGGTCGTCGACGGCCCGCACGGCGAGCGCGAGCCGCTGCCCGAGTTCGACCCCACCACCGAGCGCGACACGCCGCCCGTCGAGCAGGAGGCGACGGGCGAGCAGGCCAGCGAGAGGGCCGAGCCGTTCGACCCCAGCGACCACACCGTGACCGAGGTGCTGGCGTACCTCGACGGCGCCGACGACGGCGAGCGCACCCGCGTCCTCGACGCCGAGAAGGCCGGCAAGAACCGCCGCGGAATCGTCGGCGAGCAGGCATGACCGAGGCAGGCGGCTGGTACGGGCTTCTCGCGATCGCGCACGAGGCCGCGGCCGAGCGCGCGGCGGAACAGGCCCGGCCACCCGTTGCCTGTCCGAACGACGGCGAGCCGCTCCAGACCGGACCTGACGGCAGCCTGCGCTGCCCTTTCGACGGCTGGCGCCCCAACGGCTGACCGCCGGACTGGACAACTGAATACCGACTCGAACCCAGCACTCCACGGGGTGCTCGGCCAAGAAAGCAAGGGCACAGGAACGAGGTGAGCACCAGCATGACCGAACCGTGGTATGCCACGAGGGAGGACGTGAAGTCCGCCCTGGACAGCAAGGAGACCGCGCGGAACGACGCGCAGGTCGACCGCGCCGTCGCCTCGGCGTCCCGCGGCATTGATGCCCTGTGCCACCGCCGGTTCTACCCCTGGACCGGCAGCAGGTCGTTCCCCTGGCCCGACCCGCAGATGGGCACCTCGTACCGGCTCTGGCTCGACGACAACGAACTGATCGCCGTCACCGCGCTGCAGAGCGGGGGAGTGGCGATCGCCGCGGACCAGTACTTCCTGGAGCCCGCGAACTCGGGCCCACCCTTCACGCGGATCGAGCTGGACCTCGCCGGGTCCGCGTCGTTCGGCGGCGGTGCGACCGCCCAGCGCGACATCGAGATCAGCGGCTTGTTCGGCTACCGGGCCGACGAGAGCCCGGCTGGGGCGCTCGCCGGCGCGCTGGATGGCACCGCGGGCACGGTCGCCGTGACCAACTCGGCCGCTGTCGGTGTCGGCTCGCTGCTGCGAGTCGGCAGCGAGCGGCTGATCGTCACCGGGAAGACCATGACGCCGACCGGCCAGACGCTCCAGGCCGACGTCGACGCCCGTGCCTCGACGGCCGCAATCCCGGTCGCCAACGGCGCCGCGTTCGCCGAGGGCGAGACGGTCCTCGTCGACGCCGAGCGGATGCGGATCCTCGACGTCGCCGGCAACACGCTGATCGTGAAGCGAGCCTGGGACGGCTCCGCACTGGCCGCGCATACCACCGGCGCCGTGATCTACGCGCCGCGCACCCTGACCCTGGAGCGCGCCGCCGTCGGAACGACCGCGGCCAGCCACGCCAACGGGGCCGCGCTGTTCCGGCACGACCCACCCGCCCTCGTTCGCGAGCTGTGCATCGCCGAGGCGCTCGTGGCCGTGCTGCGGGAGGGCGCCGGGTACGCCACCCGCACCGGCTCCGGCGACAACGCGCGCGAGACCTACGGCGGCGGCCTCCCCGATCTGCGCGAGCAGGTCTATACGGCGCACGGCCGCAAGGTCCGGAAGCGGGTGATCTGAGATGGCGGAGGTGCACGTGTCCGGGCCGCTGTTCGACGGCCGGGCGGACTTGGCGCTGCAGGACGGGCTCGACGCGATCGAGGAGCGGGTTGCCGGGCAGGCATCGGCCGAGGTGCACCTGAACCTCGACACCTCGATCCGGAACCCCACGCCGTACTACGAGACCCAGGTGCAGGTCGTCGCGGACGAGGGTGCCCGTGTAGTCAACGACCGCGGCGTGATCTACGGGCCCTGGCTGGAGGGCGTGGGCGAGCGCAACAAGACCACCCGGTTCAAGGGCTACTTCTCGTTCCGCCGCGCCGCGCACACCACCCGGGAGAAGGCGCCGCAGCTCGCCCGCGAGGTGCTCGCTCGGTTCGTGGGGAGGATGAACTGATGCCGGCGCTCGCCGAGTCGGACTTCGTCGCGCTGATCGAGGCGCTCGCCGACCACGCCCTGCAGACTGGGTGGTTCGACCGGGTCAACCTGCACGAGCCGAAGAACGCGCCCGGCTTCGGGCTCACCTCGGCGATCTGGGTGGACCGGATCGAGCCGATCCGCGGCGGGTCCGGGCTCAACTCGACGTCGGCCCGGTTCGTGGTGAACGTGCGGATCTACCAGAACGCGCTGTCGGACCCGCCGGACGCGATCGACCCGCACCTGACCGCCGCGGTGAACGAGCTGATGCTCGCCTACTCCGGGGACTTCACTCTCGGCGGGATCGTGCGCGACGTGGACCTGCTCGGCGCGCATGGCATCCCGCTCTCGGGCATCGCGGGCTACCTCACCCAGGACAAGACGATCTACCGAGTCATGACGATCACGGTCCCGCTGATCGTCAACGACGTTTGGGAGCAGAACGCATGACCGAGAACCCCTGGGCCGGCCACCACCCGAGCGTGGCGCACTTCCAGCCACTCTTCGACTACCGGCACCTCCCTGCTCACCTGCAGGCCATCTCCGGCCCGTGCGCACAGCTGGCCGAGACCATGCTCGCGCAGCTGCCCGACGGGCCCGAGCTGTCAGCCGGGCTCCGCAAACTGCTGGAAGCGAAGGACTGCTTCGTCCGGCAGCTCGTCATCGCTCCTCCGAAGGAGGCATGATGGCGAAGCAGTCCGGGCTGGGGGACAACCTCTACGTCTCCGGCTACGACGTGTCCGGCGACGTCGGGCAGGTCGGCAACATCGCCGGCCCGCTCGCGACCCTCGACGTGACCGGCATTGACAAGGAGGCCAACGAGCGCATCGGCGGGCTGCGGGACGGGGCGATCGAGTTCACCGCGTTCTGGAACCCGGAGCGCGCCACCGACAACCCCGGCGTCACCCGCGACCGCGCGCACGCCGTGCTGTCCACGCTTCCGACCGCGGACCGGCACGTCATGTACTGCCGCGGCACCCAGCTCGGCAACCAGGCCGCGTGCCTGGTGTCGAAGCAGATCAACTACGACCCGAGCCGGGGCGACGACGGCTCGTTCACCCTCGCCGTTTCCGCGCAGGCCAACGGGTTCGGCCTGGAGTGGTGCACCCAGCTCACCCCCGGCAAGCGCACCGACACCGCGGCCACGAACGGGCCAGCCGTCGACCTCGTCGCGCCCACCACCTTCGGGCTGCAGGCCTACCTGCAGGTGTTCGCCTTCACCGGCACGAGCGCCACGATCAAGCTGCAGGAGTCCAGCGACAACGGCGCAGCCGACGCCTGGACCGACGTCGTTGACGGCTCCTTCGCCGCCGTCGCCGGGGTCACCGAGCAGCGCATCCAGACCGCCCGCGATCAGACCGTCGAGCGGTACCTGCGGGTCGTGACCGAGGGGACCTTCACCCAGCTCGTGTTCGCCGTGGCGGTCGCGAAAAACGAAGTGGAAGTGAGCTTCTGATGATCAACCGGATCCAGCCCGTCGGCACCGTGCGGGACTACCAGACCTACGCCATCGCCTCACCCCGCGACACGCAGATCAAGGCCGCGTGCGAGGAGGTCGGGTGCGCGCACTGGCGGCACGGCTGGCGAACCATCGTCGACGAGGCCACCGACCTCGGAAAGCGGCAGGCCGACTACATCCGCACCCAGTCGCGCCGCACGTTCCGCGAGGAGCGCAACGCCGCCGGGCTGACCGTGTTCACGTTCGAGTCCGGACAGCGCTGCTTCGCCGACCACCGCACGCGCCCGGAGGTCTACCTCGTGCGCGACGGCGACTGGCGAGGAAACCCCACCGGCCACGTCCGGCGCCACACCCGCCCGGCCGACTGGGTCGAGGACTTCGGCGAGCACCAGCAGCGCGTCGTCGAGCTGATCAACAAGGGATAGGAGAGCCGCCATGGCGAAGGAATCGGGTCTCGGCTGGAGCACCCTCAGCGTGGACGACGCCGCCGGCACGCCGCGCGACATCCGCAACGACATCACCAACCTCGAGTTCGCGACCCCGCGCGCAACCCAGGACGTCACGGGCATCGACAAGTCCGCGAACGAGCGGCTGCTGCTGCTCGCGGACTTCAGCGCGACGCTGAACGGGGTGTTCAACGACGCCGCGAACGCCTCGCACTCGGTGTTCAAGACGATCACGTCGACCAGCGTGCCGCGCACGATGTCCATCGGCGTGTCCGGGCAGACCCTCACCAACGAGGTACTGCTCACCGACTACCCGCTCACCCGCTCCGACTCCGGCGAGCTGACCTGGGCAGTGCCCGCGGCGCTGGCCGACGGCACGGTCCCGGTCTGGAGCTGACGAATGGGATTCGAACCACCGCAGACCGTCCTCGTCCTCAACTTCGACGAGGACACCGGCATGGACGGCCTCGTGGTCAAGGCCCGGTGGGGCTCGGTCGCCGAGATCCTCCACTTCGAGCACGAGTGGCCGGACATCTTCCGCGCGCTCAGGGACGGCGAGATCACCGTGCGCGAAGCCGAGCAGCGCATGGCCGCGGTGTTCGACTGGTTCGTCGACCTGATCGTCGAGTGGAACATCGGCCCGGACGACGCGCCGCTCCCGATCACGCGGGAGACCATGCGGAGCTTCGAGCCGGCGTTCTGCACGAAGCTCGTCCGCGGCTGGCACGCCGGGCACTACAAGGTCGACGCCCCTTTAGGGAAGCCCTCCAGCGATGGCGATCCGTCCCTGGAGGCGTCGATTCCGATGGAGAGCCTGTCCGAAAGCCTCGCGAGCTGATCTACGCCGAGCGCGTGCTGGGGCTGTGCGAGCGGTTCAAGTGCCTGCCGCACGAGCTGCTCGCCGCCCCAGCCGACCCGCTATGGCACCTGCTCGCCGTCGAGCACCTGGGAATGAGGGAGGAGGTGGCCTGAGGTGGCCAACGAGGTCGAGATCCGCGTTACCGCGAAGGACGTCGGCGCGGCCAAGACCTTCGAGAAGGTCCGGCGCGACGCCCGCACGGCTGGCACCCGCGCGGGCGACGAGTTCGCGGGCTCATTCTCAGGCACCCTCGACCAGGGCACCGCGAAGATCGGGCAGCGGCTCGGCAAGAAGATCGCCGACGACACCGCGAAGGCCGCCCGCGCACAGAAGCCGATCGAACTGCCGGCCACCGCCGACAACCCGATCGACGCGGCCTGGCGGGCGAAGGTCGAAGCGTCGCTCAAGGCCACCGCGAAGCAGGCGCTGGAAATCCCGGTGTCTCCCGAGAGCGAGACCTTCCGGCGCGAGATGGGCCGGCTGATGGAGCAGGCGACGAGATCGGCGAGGGCCGAGATCCCCGTCGACGTGGCCGAGGCTGCCGAGTTCAAGCGGCAGGTCGAGGCCCTGGCCGCGATCCTCTCGGACGAGGTCACCGTCCGAGTGCCCGTCGAGGTGGACAACCAGTCGCTCGCGAAGGTGGCGGGCGACGTTGAGAAGGCCACCGAGCAGGTCGCCAAACGCGCGAACGCCCAGTTCAAGGCGATGCAGTTCGGGCTGATGTTCGCCGGGCTGCCAGTCGCTGCCGCGGGCGCTGCTGGGCTCGCTGTGGGGGCGCTGGCCGCCGTCCCGCTCGCGTTCACCCAGATCGCCCTCGCAGGCCAGCAGTCCAACCTCCAGGTGACGCAGGCCTGGAGCAAGACGGGGGACCAGCTGGAGGAGCAGCTGAGGGGCTGGTCCGAGCCGTTCGCCGACGACTTCGTCAAGTCCGCGGAGATGGTCCGAGGCCGCGCTGCCCAGCTGTCCCCGCAGATCGCGCAGATCTTCGAGAACAGCGACGACTACCTCCTGCCGTTCACCAACTCCCTGCTGAACGCCACCCAGAACGCCATCCCCGGCTTCGTGGTCGCGAGCCAGCGCGCCGGTGAGCCGATGGCGGCGCTCGGCTACCTCGCGGAGCAGACCGGCTCCGGCCTCACCGCCTTCTTCGTCAACGCCTCCGAGGGCGCCGACGGGGCCGCCGCGGACCTCCGCGTGCTCGGCGACATAGGCCGCGACGCCCTCGGCTTCCTGGGCACCGTCGCCGCGAATCTCGCCGACAACGGCACCCCCGCGCTCTACCAGTTCAGCGACGCCCTCAACGTGGCCGAGGACATGATGGTCGCGGCGACCGCCGCCGGGTCGCCCCTGTACAGCTTCACCAGCGGGTTCATCAGCACCGTGTCCGGCGGCCTCGGCATCCTGCAAGGCTTCGTCGGCCTGATCGGCATGCTGCCCGCCCCGCTCGGCGAAGCGGCCGGCCAGCTCTACGCCGCCTCGAAGATGGCGAACCTGTTCGGCATCAACATCAAGGATGCCTGGAAGGGCGCCGAGGGCGGTGCCGGCCGGTTCCAGACCATCGCGGGCCGGACCGTGCTCGTGCTCGGCCTGATCGGCGCCGCTGCCCAGGTGATGGCGTCCAATGTGGAGCGCGGCCAGACCACCGTGGAGGGGCTGTCCGACTCCCTCGACGACTGGATCGCCAAGGGCAAGGCCTCCGGCGACCTCGCGAAGCTGTTCGGCTCGAACCTCAAAGACCTGTCCGACGCCTTCACCATCCTGAAGAACGACCAGGACGGATGGGTCGAGGGCTTCACCGACTTCACCGGCAACCTCATCGGCGTCGACTCCCGCCTCGACGACGCGAAGAACCGCGTCCAGCAGCTCGACGCTGCGCTGGCGAGCATGGTCCAGAACGGGCAGGCCGAGCAGGCCGGTGCCGCGCTGCAGGCCGCGAGCGAACAGACCGGCCGCTCGATCGAGGAGCTGACCGGGTTCCTGCCCCAGTACAAGGCCGCCCTGGACGCGGGCGCCGCCGCCGCGGCCAACGCCGGCACCGCGGCGGGCCAGCTGTCCTACTCGCAGAAGCTCGCCCGGCAGGCCACCGCGGACCTGTCCACGGCGTTTCAGGGGCTCGGCGACGCGACCGCGGACGTCACCACGAAGGGCAAGCTGCTGCAGCAGGTCCTCGACACCCTGACCGGCCGGACGCCCTCCTTCGAGGAGGCCACGCAGTCCATCAACGACGCCCTCCGCGGCCTCGGGGACAACTTCAAGACCAGCGAGGACCGGGCGAACGGGTTCGGCTCGGCGCTGCTCAACGCGGACGGCACGGTCAACACCGCCACCCGCAACGGCTCCGCGCTGCAGGACACCCTGGAGACCTTGCAGGGCGGGTTCGCCAACGCGAGCGTCGCGATCGACGACCTGGTCAAGGGCGGGATGTCCTACGACGCCGCGGCGAAGCAGGTGAACGACACCCTCGCGGTCCAGCGGCAGCGGTTCATCGACCAGCACGCCGTCATGGGGCTGACCCGGCAGCAGGCCGAGGCGCTCGCGAACCAGTACGGGCTGTTCCCCACGAACGTCGCGACGATGTTCACTCAGCCCGGCATGCCCGGCGCCCAGCAGGCCGCGGACCTGCTGCGCGGGAAGGTGCTCGCGGTCCCGAACCAGTGGACCACCATCACCACGGCGCTCACCGCGGACGCCGTCGCCAAGCTGGAAGCGCTCGGGTTCCAGGTTCGGAACCTGCCCAACGGCGACGTCGAGGTCATCGCGCTCACCGCCTCGGCGGAGGCCAAGATCGGGCAGCTCGTCAAGACGCGCAGCATGAACATCGAGGTCAACTACGTCACTGGCTACGCAGGTGTCTCCACCGGCATGAAGCAGGGGCCACGTGCAATCGGCGGCGTCGACATCCCCGGCGCGGTCCCGATGGCCGAAGGCGGTGTGATCGAGCAGATCCCGCACATCGCGACCGTGGTGCCGCCGAACATGCCCCGCCTGATCGGGGACAACATGCGTGTCCCCGAGGCGTTCATTCCGCTCGACCCCAGCTCGCAGCGGTCGCAGTCGATCCTCGCGTACGCGAACCAGGCCATGGGCAACCCGACCGGGGACGCGCGCGGCATGGCCGACGGCGGCCTGATCGCCGCCGCGCAGGAGGTCTACAACCACTGGCGCAACGGCGGCCAGGTCTTCGAGGACTTCAGCTTCTACGGCAACAGCGCGAACGTCCGCGCCTACAACGACGAGCTGGCCGCGATGTACCACGGCGGCGACCTCGACGCGTTCTTCACCGGCGTCATCGGGTCCGCCGCGCGGGCCGGCGGCGGGGTGACCCCGGTCCGGCGGGCGTCGCCCGGGAACCGGCCCGCGCGCACCAGCTCGACCGGCCCCACGATCGTCACCTTCGACACCAGCGGCGCGCCCCCGCTGATCCAGGCGCTCATCGCCGAGCTGCAGAAGTACGTCCACGTCAACGGCGGCAACGTCCAGACCGCGATCATGGGAGCCCGCTGATGGCCGGGCTCATCGACAAGCGCGTCGAGCTGTACCTCGACGACTGGGTCGACGTCACGAGGGACGTCCGCGGGGACGCCGGGATCGAGATCGTGCGCGGGCGGCAGAACGAGACGACCAAGCAGACCACCGCGTCGCAGTGCCGGTTCCGGCTCAAGAACGGCGAGGACTGCTCGATCGGCGCGCGCGGCTACGAGCCGCGCTACGCGGCCAGCCCGTACTTCGGCAAGCTCGGCCGCGCTACGCCGGTCCGCGTCGGGATCCGCACCGCCTACGACACCTTCACCCGCACCGTGTCCGGTGGGTGGGGCACCGCGGACCGCGGCGGCGGCTGGACGTTCGGCGGGATCGGCTGGGTCGCCTCCGACTTCAGCGTCGCGTCCGGCGTCGGCCGGCACTCCGTGTCCGCCGCGACGAACTACCGCGTCACCTACCTCACCACGTTCAAGCAGCGCGACGCGGACGTGAAGGTCAACTTCACGCTGCCCATCGGCGCGCCCACCGGCGGCGCAGTCGAGCCCGCGAACCTGGTCCTGCGGCTCGTCGACATCTCGAACTACTACACCGTCCGCGTGTCGGTCGCGCCCACCACCGGCGCCATCACCCTCGACCTCTACAAGGTCGTCGCCAACACCTACACCAGCCTCGTCGGCGCCACCCCCACAGGCCTTTTCTACGACACCGCCGGCACTTCCTTCACGGTCCGGGCGATCGCCGAAGGCCAGGAGATCCGGGCCAAGATCTGGCGGGCCGGGCAGCCCGAACCGTACGGCTGGGGCATCCGGGCCCGCGACACCACGTTCCCGGCCGCGGGCAGCGTCGGCGTCCGATCCGCACTCGCAGCCGGCAACACCAACACGCCGCTCGTGTTCAGCTACGACAACTTCGAGGTCATGCACCCGCGGTTCGCCGGGGAGATCGCCGACATCGTCCCGAACCGCGACACCACCGGGAAAGCCCGCTGGGTGGACGTCGAGGCCGCGGGCATCCTCCGCCGCCTGCAGGCGGGGGACTCGCCGCTGCAGTCGCCGCTCCGGCGCGCCTACGTCACCACCACGGACAACCCGCCTGTGGCGTACTGGCCGCTGGAGGACGGGCGGGACAGTGCTCAGTTCGCCTCGCCGATCCGCGGCGTGGCCCCGATGACCATCACCCAGGGCACCGTCAACGCCGGCACCTACTCCGGGTTCGCCGGGTCCGCGCCGATCGCGCAGCTGGCCGACGGCACCCTGTGGGGACAGGTGCCCAACCACGCGGACGGCTACGGCCAAGTCCGGATGCTGATCCACGTCCCGGACAACGGGCTCACCGACCTCGAAGCGATCGCCACCATCCACACCACGGGCAGCATCTACCGGTGGCGCATCGTCTACGGCGCCAGCTTCGGCGGCACTCTGCGGATGACTGCCTTCGACCGCACCGTCACCCTCGTCCACACCGGCGACTGGCTGACCCAGGACTTCAACGGCAAGAACTGGCTGCTGTCGATCGAGCTGCGCCAGGTCGGCGCGAACATCGAGTACGGCATCTGGCGTGTCGAGGCCGGGGTCAACCAGGGCAACGGCGGGACCGGCGTCATCTCGAACCAGACGCTCGGCCACGTGTCCGACGTGTTCATCGGCCCTGACAAGGACATCAGCGGCATGGCCGTGGGGCACGTCGCGGTGCAGCCCATCGAGGACAGCGTCTTCACCTTCGGACCGATGATCGACGGCATGCGCGGCGAGTACGCGCCCGACCGGATCAGCCGCCTCGGCACCGAGAACGCGTTCGACGTCGCCGTCCAGCGCGGCACCGAAGCCACCGAGCCGTGGACACGCCTCGGCCCCCAGCCCATCGCGAGCCTCACCGACGTCCTCGACGAATCCGCTCGGGCGGACCTCGGGCTGCTCTTCGACAACCGCGCCACCACCGACCTCACCTACCGCACCTACCCGTCGCTCCTGTCGCAGCAGCCGGTGCTCGTGCTCGACGCCAGCAACGGCGAGCTCGCGCAGCCGCCGCAGCCGGTCGACGACGACCAGAACCTCACCAACGACGTCACCGCCCAGCGGAACAACGGCGGCTTCTACCGCGCCACCGAGACCGAAGGGCGCCTCAGCACCACCCCGCCCGAGGACGGAGGCGTCGGCACCTACTCCTCGTCGACCAGCTACAACGTCCGCTACGACAGCTACCTCCCCGACCTGGCCGGGTGGGCGCTGCACCTCGGCACGGTCGACGCCGCCCGCTACCCGCGCATCCCCGTCGCCCTGCACAACGAGCGCGTCAACCGCGACAACCCAGATCTGCGGCGCCAAGCGCTCGATCTGCAGATCGGCGACCTCATCGCCATCGACCACCTGGACCCCGATCGCGTGCTGGTCATGACGCTCGGCTCGACGGAGCTGATCGGGAACATGACCCACGACCTGGTCTTCACCTGCCAACCCGGCGAGCCCTGGAACGTCGGCACCGCGGACGGCGCGGACAGCCGCGCCGACTCCGACACGTCCGAGCTGGTGTCCGCCCTCACCGCGACCGCGACCGCGTTCTTTGTCGCGACCGCCCCCGGCAGCCCGCGGTGGATCGACTCCGCGACCTACGGCTCCGAGTTCCCGTTCGACATCCGCGTCGGCGGCGAGGTCATGCGCGTCACCGCCATCACCGGCACCACGAGCCCGCAGACCTTCACCGTCCAGCGCTCGATCAACGGCGTCGTCAAGGCGCACACCGCGCTCACGCCCGTCACGCTCGCCAACCCGGTCTACGCGGGCGCCGGAACCGAAGCATAGGAGGGGACACCGTGATTCTCGCGGGCATGAAGACCACCGCGCAGCGG
This sequence comes from Amycolatopsis sp. NPDC006125, assembly GCF_040614195.1. Taxonomy (NCBI): domain Bacteria; kingdom Bacillati; phylum Actinomycetota; class Actinomycetes; order Pseudonocardiales; family Pseudonocardiaceae; genus Amycolatopsis; species Amycolatopsis sp. NPDC006125. The sequence continues at coordinate 13,207 of NZ_JBEXTZ010000093.1, read as the reverse complement.
CTCAACGAGGCACTCGACGTGCCGGCCTGCACCGTGGTCATGACCGGCACTCAGGCGATCACGACGAGCGTCGACACGGACGTCTCGTGGTCCGGCGTGGACGGGATCAACTGGACAGACGCCAACGGCAACCCGATGTGGTCCGCGGTCAACCCGACCCGCATCACGATCCGCAAGGACGGGATCTACCGGATCGGGTTCGAGCTGCACTACGCCGTGACCGACGTCGACGGGAAGCGAGTCGCCTCGCTCACCCGGAATAACACCGGCGTGCCAACGAACACCGCGACGAAGGCGTTCGACTCCTCGCGTTTCAACACGCTGAACGACCCCTCGCCGCTGGGCAGCCACCGCGAAACCCCCCTGAACGTTGGGGACATCCTGCGGCTCTCGACCTGGCAGAACTCCGGGTCCACCCAGAACGTCATCGGCAACACGATCGAGGGCATGAGCTTCATGTACGCCGTCTGGGACCGCCCCCTCATCTCCTAACGCACCGAAAGGGACAGACCGTGCCAACCATCAAGATCACCGACGCCCCGCCCGTCACTGAAGTGCGCCAGTGGGCAGGCGACGTCGCCGAGATCGAGGAGTTCGTCGGCGCCCCAGTCCGGCTCAACGACGACGGCAGCATCACCGTCCGGCCCGAGCAGACCGGGTACATGACCGTCGCCCCGGGCGATTGGATCAGCCGCGATGGCTACTCGGTGTTCTCCGACGCCCGCATCACCGCCGGCCGCTACCAGATCGTCGAGGGCGACGGGCCCTACTCCTACGCCATCAGCAGCACGACGCCAACACCGAGCTGAGCCAGGGAAATTCGCACGTCATGTCTGGAATGGATGGAGGTGGCCTTGAGTGACTTCGCGTCGTTGCTCACCAGCATCGCGGCGGTCATCTCCGCGGTCAGCGGTCTCGTCATCGGGGTCCTCGCCCTCACACGGGGGTCGGCCAAGGAGCGCGAGCAAGCAGCGCAGTACGCCATCGACCGGGTCCTCGGGAACGACGACGAGGACGAAGACGACGAGCGCCGCGAGGCGATCGACCAGCTCCTCGAGGAGCTGCGGAAGCGGGGTGACGAGTCGTGACACCTGACCGCGTGAAGGACACGATCGTCGTCCCTGCTGCATCTCGGGCACGGGACAGCCGGATGCACCGCCTGCTCTGGCTCGCGTTCGCGCTTCTCGCCGCGGCCGCGATCGCGATGTTCGTGCGCAGTGAGCTCCTGCGCGGGGAGGTCGAGCACCTGTCCGCGCGGTCGGACCAGAACTCAGCCGCCGCCCAGCAGCTCGCCGACCAAGTCCGCGCGCTCGGCGCCGTGCCAGTGGCGCAGCCCGCCAGCGGCCCCGCGGGGGCGACCGGCGCGCGCGGCCCTGCCGGACCGGCAGGGCCGCCCGGACAGAAGGGCGACAAGGGCGATCCGGGATCTGCAGGGGCCGCTGGCGCAGATGGCAAGGACGGGGCCGACGGAACGGATGGCAAGGACGGGGCTGACGGCGAGGACGGCGCCGAGGGGCCTGCCGGGCCCGCCGGACCACCGGGCGAGCAGGGACCCGCTGGCCCACCAGGCGCACAAGGGCCGCCCGGACCGACCTGCCCGGAGGGCTACACCGCTCAGTCGCGTGAGCAGGGAGACGAGACCTGGTGGGTGTGCGTCGCTGACGACGCCGAGCCGCCAACGGAAGAACCGTAGAGGAAGGAGCGGGCGATGCCCGAGCAGCAGGAGGAGCCCACGGCCGTGACCGCGGGCGAGGAGACCCACGAGGACCCCTGGGCCTACGCCGGCGAGGACGCCGACGCGCCCGCCGACACCGGCCGTCCCGCGGACGAGCCCGCAGGCGGTGACGCCTGATGGTGAACTGGCGCCTGGCCTACGCCCTGGTGGACCTCCGCACCGAGGTCAACACCAGGTGGCCGAACCGCGACAAGACCAGCGACGGCACGATCGGCGACGCCGCGCACGCCTCCCGATCGTCCGACCACAACCCGTGGGTCATCGACCGCGAGGACGGCCTGGGCGTGGTGCGCGCCCTGGACATCGACGTCGACGGCATCGACGCCGGGTGGCTCGCGGAGTACCTGCGGCAGCGCGGCCTGACCGGTCACGACGGCCGCACCGGCGACCACCGGCTGATCGGCGGCGGCTACGTGATCTTCAACCGCAGGATCACGAAGCCCGACTTCTCGGGTTGGAAGGTCTACACCGGTTCGAACCCGCACACCAGCCACGTGCACGTGAGCCTGACCCAGAGCGGCGCCTACGACGACCGGGCCGGGTGGGGCATCGCGGGCGGCGGCCCGGCCGCCCCGGTGCCGCCGCCGTCGACGGGCGGCAGTTCGAGCAAGCCGACCATCCGGCGCGGCTCGACCGGCGCCGCGGTGACCCAGCTGCAGCAGACGCTCAACCGCGGCTACCCGGCCTACTCGAAGCTGACCGTCGACGGGGTGTTCGGCGCCAAGACCGAGGCGGTCGTCAAGGAGTTCCAGCGGCGGTCCGGTCTGGCCGTCGACGGGATCGTCGGGCCCAAGACGTGGGCCCGGCTCGGCTACTGAGAGGACACCTCATGAGCGACAAGCTCACTTCCATCGTCCGGACCATCGTGCCGGGCGCGTGGGCCACGCTGGTGGCCTGGCTGGTCGGGCTCGGGCTGCCGGACGTCGTGACGGGCTGGCTGTCCGGGCTCGGCGGCCGGGTGACCGAGCTGGTGGCCCTGGTCGTGGTGTACGTGTTCGTCCGCTGGGTCGAACCGCGGGTGCCCACGTGGCTGGCCGCGCTGCTGCTCGGCTCGTCGAAGGCGCCGACGTACAACCAGCTGACCGTGAGCGCGGCCGACGTGGCGTCCGTGCTGGACACCCTCGCGGCGTACGGCAAGAGCGCCGAGCAGCAGGCCGCGCTGCTGCGCCGAGGTACCTGATCGCCCGGCGCCGCCCGCCCGGGGCGCCCCGGTGCGGGAAGCACGTACGTGCTCCGGTCGACGGAAGTGCGGAGAACACGGATGGCGTGGTCTCCTCCTGACCGTTAACGTCGGCATCGCCCGCCCTCCCCCTGGCGAGCAGGGCCCCCGCGTCCACCCCTGCAAGGGGCGACGCGGGGGCCCTTTTCGCATGCGCAGAGGGCCAGGAGCCACCTCACGCGACCGAGGCGAGGTGGCTCCTGGCCGAGGTGCGCGATCACCGGCAGGGACCTGGGAATCGCCGGTGAACGGCCTTGAGATCTTCGCCCATCGGGAAGATCAACTCAACGCCCTGGCCGGTGGTCAGGGCCACCACTGAGCAGGGACTTTAGACCCTAACGGTCCTCCTCCTCGCGTGTCAGCGTGACGGGGGCGGGGCCAGTCGCCGGGGGAGTCGCAAGGCAACGGCAGGACCGGCCCCGCCGTCCACAACGGAAGTGCCCGCACTCCAGTCGACTAGCCTCGCGGCGGTCGGATCCGCAGCAGCGCGAGGCGATGCCGGAAGCGCCCCCACTCCTGCGCCGAATCTGCCTCCACCTCGACCACGATGCCGGGGGCGACGGGCTGATAGTCGAAGTCCTCCGAACCCGGCAGCCCGGCCACGAGCCCCGCGGCCCGGCGCCGCAGCCCTTCCGGGCGCAGCCGCCCAGCCAGCGCGGAGCGGACGCGGCGCGGCAGCGTGCTGGAGAGCCCGATCATGTGCACGCGGCGATCGTCGCCGAGCCGGCCGAGCACCAGTGCCGTGGGTGCTTCGATCGTGCCGGTCACGCCGAGCACCACCGCGTCGACCACCGTGCGGTAGCGGACCTTCACCCACCCGCACGGCCCGCCCCGCAGCGGGTACCGGCTGGCGAGCGGCTTGGCCACCGTGCCCTCGATGCCGACCGCAGCGCAGTCAGCCGAGATCCACCCGGCGCCCTTGCCCGGGTCCGTGGTCGCGTCCATCAGCTGCACGTGTGCACTCCCCGCGACGACGTCGGCCAGGCGCTGGCGGCGCTCGGTGTAGGGCAAGTGCCGCAAATCCCGACCGCGGTAGGCGAGCAGGTCGAACGCCACAAACACGACGGCGACGCCTTCGACCGCGCGTCGGCGAGCGCCCCACATCAGGGCGGGAAAGTCGAGACGCTCGCCGCGGTAGGCGACTAGCTCGCCGTCGAGCACGAGCGACGCGCCGAGACTGTGGGCCGCGTCGAGGATCTCGGGAAACCGCCACGTGATGTCCGCGGCGTGGCGGGTGTGCAGCACGCCCGCAGGCGCGTGCACGACCGTGCGCCAGCCGTCCAGCTTCGGCTCGTAGGCGTGGTCCTCGGCCGGAAGCGTCGCGGCCGGTTGCGCGACCGCTACCAGGATTGGGGCCGGCGGCGTGGGCACAGGCCAATCCTCGCCGCGCGCTGCCCGCTGCGCTGTTCGAGTGAACCGGACGGGCGATGCCCCACGTCAAGTGGCACAACGCGAGCTTGTGTTCTTCGAACACCTGTTCTACTGTTGGCTCGCGCCGGTCCGGAGGGGGAAGCTCCGGACCGGCTTTCCCATCGATGGAGGCCACGATGACGTACACCCGCCCGAATCCCCCGAGAAGCGTCCTCCAATGGCTAGACGACGCACAGGCAGCCTTGGCGCGGCTCCGCGAAGACGCGGCCCTCAAGGTCTCCGCTGGCGCCCCGCTCGACGCACCGGACATCACCGAGGGGGTGCGGCTGAGCAAGCAGCTGGTCGCCCTCGACGAGCAGCGCGGAGGCTAGTCCTCGCCGAGCGGCCGGTAGTCCAGCACGAACCCGTGCCACGTCATGTGGCCGGCCACCCCGGCGACCCGGTTACGGACGTGGACGGGGATGTTCGGCGACTCCGGCCGCCACCGGAAATTGCAGTTCCGGCAGGTTGCGCGCCAGTCGTAGCGGCGGCGCCCAACGAAGGTGACGTGAAGCGCTTGGGCGGGGTGGTCACACGGCATGCCGGCTCACCGTTTCGCTGCCCGGTGCGCCCGGACGCAGGCGCGACAATCGCCCCAGTAGAACCAGCGGTCCCGCCACTGGCCCTTCGGGTAGCGGATCCCGCACCAGGTGACCGCGCTGCCGTCCTTGTTCTGCGCTCGCATCCAATGAGCAGGCATCGCCGTCGCCCTACCGCTTGCCCGCGTAGCGCCGGTTGAGCTCTCGGACGCACCTGCCGCAGTCGATCCGCGAGTTCCGCGCGATCTTCGCCGTCGCGCTCATCCGCTTCCCGCACAGCGCCAGCCGGTCGACGCACGCGTGCACCGTGCCGAACAGCCACTCCCGCATCCCCAACTCCATGGCCAGCTCCTCACGCCGGGTAGATCGGCCGGTTGTCACGCATCCACTGCGCGTCCTCGATCTCCGTCTTCGTCGGCGGCCGAGGTCCGTTCCTCTCCTCGGCGATCCCCCTCGCGAGGGCCTCCATCACCTGCTTCACCTTGGCCTCGTCCACCGGCGCTGGCTTCTTGCTCATCCCATCGCTCCCTTCCGCCCCCGAAACCCGCCCTGACTTGCGGCTTAGGGCTCTAGCGGCTCAGTACCCGCGCTCCTTCAGGAGCTTCTGGACCCGCTTCTCATAGACCTTCGGCTGGCCGATGTCGCGGCCGAGCTGCCGAAGCCGCGCCACCTCCTGTGCGTCGTACTGGTCGCGGTGATGACGCGCCTCAATCGCGGGCCGCTCGTCCTCCGGGATCTCCGTCATCTCGCCTCCTCTCACAGGTCGAGCCGTCGGGCGAGTACCTCGACGACGTCACTTTCTGTACTTGCAACACGGGTGGATCACTGGGTGACGGCCAGGGTGATCACGATGAAGCGAGGTGAATCCTCACCATGCCGGCCACCTGGGCTGGTCACCCGTCCTGAACAGGGGAAATGTGAGGAAGGTGATCGAGGTGAGCGGGGTGGAAGCCCTATCCCGCACCTGATCAAGCTGCCCGTTTCCGTCATTGCAGGTCGTCCTCCTGACCGCGCGCGGCGACCGCTTGACGGACACGCTCCGTGCGCACCATCGGGTAGCCGCCCTGGCTGCCGCGTTTCACGCCGAGCTGCTCGAGTTGCTCGACCAGCGCCTCGCCAGTCAGGTCCTCGTACGCCGGGTAGCCGGGCGCCAGCTCGCGCAGCCGGCGCGGCACGTCCGCCGCGCGCACCGCGGACTCGGTGCCGAGCACGGCAAGCACGTCCTCGAGCAGATCCCGCGCGGCCGGCCGAGCCGCCGCGGCCGCGCGCAAGGCCTTCGCGCGGTCGGCGATGTCGTAGGCCTGCTCCGTCGAGATGTAGTGCGTCCGGACCGTGGTGTGCGTCGCGCCGTTCGGCAGGTCCATCGACTCGCCCGGGGCCAGGACGACGGTGCCGCGGTCGAGCCCGGCACGCAGGGCGTGCGGCGCGGCGCCGGTGTCGACGGCTGCCTCGCCGAGGGCCATCTTGGCGATGGACTCGGTGCCGACGTACAGGCTGGCGCGGATCATCGCGCCCTCGCGCACGAGAACGGGCAGGTTGCGGTTCGTCGGGTTCTGCGCGAACTCGAGGAAGTGGATGTTGACCGCGCGGGCCTGGTCGTGCAGAGCCTGCGCGGCGCGCGCGGCGCGGGACTTCTTCCCGTCGCCGCCGATCTCCCCGCCGTCGGGGTGGACGGTGGCGCAGGTGAACAGCTTCTGGATCTCGTCGACGATGATGAACAGCGGCTCGAACCCGGAACCGGGCTGCGAGGAGGCGCGGTCGATGTCGCCCTTGCGACCCATCGCGCGCCACCGGTCGTAGCGGCGCTGCATCTCCGCGACCGCCCATTCGAGCATGTCGCAGGTCGCGATGAAGTTCTCGTCGCCCGCGCCCTCGATCAGCTCCTCGGCGAGCCCGTCGAACATCGACCAGTCGCCGAACCCCTTGAGATCGGCGATCCGAATCCTGGTGCTCGGGTCCAGGCCGAGCCACAGCACCAGCGCGCGGGCCGCGGCGGTCTTGCCCTGCTTCGACAGGCCGGCCAGCAGAAAGTGCTGCTGCAGCAGGTTCAGCTCGACCGGGTCGCCCTTGAGACCGACGCCCCAGGGCATCCGGTCGCGGTAGATGTCGACCGGCCCGAAGTCCGGATCGAGCAGCGGGGACGGCGGCACGTTCTGGTCGAGGGCACCGCTGTTCGCGACCCACAGCGTGAACACGCGCTCGGAGTCCGGGCTGCCCTCGATGTGGACCTCGTGCGCCTTGCGGTCCAGGTTCCCGGCCAGCGTCTCGCGCACCGCGAGGATCTTCTGTGTGGTCACCTGCGGCGGCAGGGTGATCTCGACCTGCGCGCCGGGCCCGCGCCGGTGGATCATCCCGATCATCCGCGCCCCGTGATCCGGGTCGGCCTCGATCGCCTTCCGCAGCGGCGTGATCCCGAGATCCCGCAGCGCGGCGGCCACGATCGTCGGGGTGATGTTGACGACCTCGCCGCGCGGCTCGGCCGGGTCCGTCCAGGCCGGCAGGGTCCAGGTCGAGTACATCCGGCCCTGGTTCCACAGGTACAGCAGGCCACCCGCGGTGAGGAGTCCGGCGATGAGGCCAAAGTAGGCAACGACCAGCCAGTACGTCCAGGTGATCGCGTCAACCACCCGCCCGAGCGGCGCGACGATCAGCCCGGCGTCGCCAGCGTGCACGGCGAGGACGACCCCGAGCACGAGCAGCAGCCCCGCCACCGTGCCGAACGCGATCGCGGCGGACTTCGCCAGCTCCTTCGGCGCGCCGAGCAGGTCCATGCGCCGGTCGTGGCGGCGCTGCTTCGCCTGCTCGGCCTTCGCCTCCCACAGCTCGAGCCGGTCGAGGTCGCCGGCCGCCTCCAGCCGGGCCAGGATCCGCTCGTACCGACTGTTGCTACGGGCCTCCCACGCGCGCTTCGCCACCACGCTCGCGCCGGCCACGACGTAGGTGCCGTGCCGGAGAAGGACGCGCCCGGCCGCTCTGGTGCGTTCGTGGGTGGCGACCGTGCGCGCGACGCGGGCGACGGTGACGACGTCCTGCCGATAGCCCTGCAGCCGCTCGAGCGCCTTGGCGCGCTGGAGCCTGGCGTACTCCTCCGCGGATAGGAGTTCGCCCTCCAGCACGTCGGTGTCCGCTGGCTCCAGCTCGTCTCCAGCGCGCCGCAGCGGCAGGTGCCGGACCTCCGCGAGCGGCGCCTCGCCGGGCTCCTCGCGGTCGCTGGTCATGCCGGGCCGACCTCGCTGGAGCCCGCGCTGGACCCTGCTGGTGTGCGCCCGGTGTCGGCTGGAGCCAGCATCGCGAAGCCGCACACCACCATGAGCCCGTCGACCCCGAGCGGGCCCACGAGCGCGCCGAGGGGGGCGTAGTTCCACGACAGCAGCACGTCGTGGATGTGGCCGTAGGAGATGACCGCCCCGACCACCGCCACCAGGCCGACGCCGCAGTAACGCGCCAGCGCCCATCCGAGGCCCTCTGGCCAGCGGGTGCGGGACAGCACCTCGACGGCGATGATCAGCAGGACCGGCCACACCGCGGCACCGAGCTGCGTGTCGAGGCGAGGGGACCAGTCGGGCCCGGCGCCCTCGGGCGGGATCCGGGCGGCCAGAACGTTCGCGGCGATCGACACCACCGAGCCGACGATGAACCCGCACCACGCGACTGCCTTACCGCCCCGCGGCCGGGCGCTGGAGACCGGCTGGTGTGCTCGTTCTCCAGCTGGATCCAGCTCGCCAGCAGGCTCAACTCCTCGACCCGAGGTTCCGTCGGCGACGGCTGGCCGGCCCGCTGTGTCCTCGCTGTCGGGCCCCCGGCCTGGCGGCACGTCAGGATCGGATGGCGGCTCGCTGGATCCAGCCGGGGCGTCGTCTCCAGCCCGCCGCGCCAGCTCCTCCAGGGCGCGCCGGACCCAGTACTCGTTCAGCCCGGTCCGTTCGATCAGCGTCGGCCGCCCGGGCGCCTTCCTGCCCTCCTTGGTGGCCTGCTGGATCTCCACCTGGACCAGCTGGACAGCGTCCTCCAGCTCCACCACCGGGGCGCTCACCGCGCATCACCACCGGCCGGGCGCAGCTCGTGCACGGCCCACAACACAGCCGCGAGCACGGCCGCCACGGCGAACCACGGTGACACGAACACGGCGAGCACCGTCGGCACGGCCACGCCGCTCAGCTCGAGCAGGTGGTACCCGACCCACGCCACCACCCTCGTCGTGCGGGTGGGGCCGGGGGCCGCCGCGGGGCGGGTGACGAGCTGCCCGCGCGGCTGCACGGCGTGGCCCGGCGCGCTCGGGGTCGGGACGGGGTCAGGCGTAGACATTGCAGGATTCCTTGGCGGGTGTGGTCGGATCGGCGAAGAACTGGTTCACCGGCCTCGCAGGAACGGTGTTGGCGAGCCGGGCGACCGAGCGGTCCACCCGCCGCGCCGCGACCTCGATGACGCGCGCGACGAGAACGAACGGGAGCCGCAGCAGGTGCAGTAACAGGAACAGGTTGAGCGCCGCGACTACCTTGATCAGCGCCCAGGTGCCCTTGGTCTGGAGCACGTCGAACAGAGACATCGCGACCTCCTGGTCGGACGGCGTGGGTTGGCGAGCTGGGTCGTCAACCCGCGCCAGGGGTCACCGCTTTCCGCGGCGATCGGTTCCTTCGAGCTTGCGGATGTCCTTGCTGGACTGGGGCGCGGTCTCGCGCCAGGCGCGCTTGGTCTCGCGCGCGTACTCCTTGGCGGACTCGATGGCGTTTTTCACGGTCTCCTTCACGGCGTGTTCTCCTTCGTTTCGTGGTGCGGACGTCGGCAGACGTGCGAGCGACCGTCCGCCGTTCGCCGCGATCACTTCGGCCGGTACTTGTCGGATGCGGGGCAGGTCGGGTTCTGACAGCTGCCGCCGGAGACCGGCTGCTTACAGCTCACGCAGGGCATTCGTGCCTCCTGGGTTTCGGTGGGGACGGGCCCGGCCGGCGCGTGGGGAGGTTCCTTGGGGGAGGGCGCGCCGGCCGGGGGCTTGGGGGCCCGCGCTCAACCCCAAGGGGGCGGTGGGGGAGCGCGGGCCGGTCACCGACGCTGTAACGCCGGGACCTGGTCGGTGAGGTGCCCGTCGATGACGGGCGCGTCGAGCCTGTCGGCGCGGGTGCGGAGGGCGGCGGCGAGCTGCTCGTTCGCGGTCGCCACGGCGCGCAGCATCTCGGGGCCGGGGACCGCCTCGAAGCTGCCGACCTGGCCGTAGACGCTGACCAGCGTGGCGAGCCGTTTCCCGAGGGCGTGCATGGCGTGCACCAGCTCCTCGTCGGTGGGGTCGTGGCTCACGAGCCTGCTCCTTTCTCCACGTAGACGACGATGGGCGCACAGCGCGGGCACCATGGGCCGCTGTTGTAGGCGTTGGCGACCTGCTCGCGCAGGTGCTTCTCCGGGTTCGGCTTGTCCAGCTCGCATACCGGCGAGACGAAGGTCAGCCGCGGGTCGCCGAGCTGGCGGGCGAGGTAGCGGTGGCGGAGCCCGTCGGTGTATTCGCGGGCCAGCAGCTCGTTGCGGTCGTTCATCACTCGGCTCCCTGATGGGCGGCTTCGCAGCCCTGGCAGACGCTGATCGGGGGCTTGCGCCGTTCGCGGGCGACGATGTAGCTGGCGCCGCACAGCAGCTGCACGACTGTTCCCGCGCGGGGCTTGCGGTGCAGGCGCGTGCGGTGCTTGTAGCCGCCGACTACTGGCCGGTACGAGGGCAGCGGGAACCACAGGCGCGCGCTCATGGCCGCTTCCGATCGAGGGCGTACTTCACGGCCATCGCCTCGCGCACGTTGTCGATGTGCTCATCGGCGCTCTGCAGACCGGGGAGGAACACACGGGGGCCGCCGCCGACCTGGAAGAACACGCGGATGTCGACGACGCCAGCGATGACACGGGTCGTGGCGCCGGCCTTGGTCCGCGCCGCGGTCGGGAACGGAAGCTCCCCGCGGGTGGTGTTCGCGCCGCGCTGGCGGCGCATGGCTTCGGTCGCTGCCTCGCGCACGTTGTTGATGTGCTCGCCGCCGGATTGCAGGCCCGGCAGGATCACCTCGTCGGCGCCGTCGATCTGGAACGCGAGCTGCGCGCCGCCCTGCGTGTCGATGACCCCGGCGGCGACCTGGGTGGCTTCCCCGGATTCCGTCACGGCTGCGGTGAGGAGCTTCGTGACCCATCCTTGGCCGTCCACCGCGCGCCTCCAGTAGTAAAGTGCTGGCCGGAGCAGATGTTTCCAACCGTCTCCGTTGTTTCCGGTTCAATGGAAACACGTGGAAACAGATCGCGCAACCTCGGCTTCAGGGGTCGTGCATTCCGCCGTTGACGTGCCATATGCTGATTGCCGTGGCTGGAAACAAGACGGCGAAGCGGCACGCGCTCAGCACCGCGCTGAAGAATCTGCGTGAGGAGCAGGGGCTGACGCTGCGCGCCCTCGCGGAGAAGGCCGGCTATGAGCACGCCGGCACGATCCAGCGCTGGGAGACGGGGCAACGGACTCCGCAGCTTGAGGACGTCGAGCGCCTTCTGGACGCGATGGAGGTGCAGGGCGAGCGGCGCGAGGAGGTCATCGCCTACGCGAACGGCACGGACGAGCCGCGGTGGCTGGCGATCACGCTCCCTGAGCAGCGCGCGATGCTGTCGGCCCTGATCGACTTCCAGTCCACGGCGAAGGAGATCGTCGCTGTCTCACCGTTGCTGATCCCTGGTCTGCTGCAGTCCTCCGAGTACATCCGGGCCTTGATGGTCGAAGGTGGCGTCCCAGCCGACGAGCTGGGAACCCGAGTCGCTGTGCGTGTCGGCCGGCGCGACGTGATCACCCGCCGCAACCCCGCGAACCTGACCGCGATCATCGGCGAGGCTGCCCTGCGGCAAGTCATCGGCAGTCGCGAGATCATGGTCGGCCAGCTGCGCTACCTCAACGAGCTGGGTGCGCTGCCGAACGTCGAGATCCGGGTGCTGCCGTTCACCTCCGGCTGGCATCCGGCCCTTGAAGGTCCGTTCACGCTGATCGAGGGCGAGCAGCCCGTCGTGAACCTGGAGAACCGCCGGTCGGGGCTGTTCCTGCACGAAGAGGCCGACCTTGAGCTGTACCGGGACGCTGTGCGCTTCATGCTCGGCGGCGAGAGCGAGCGCAAGCGCGGCGAGCCGGGACAGGGGAGGAAGGTGGCGATGAGCCCGGCCGCATCCGCCGAGCTCATCGCCGAAATCGCCAACGAGATGGAGACGACGGCATGAGTCTAGACCTGACCCCCGACATCCCAGGGGGATTCCGAAAGTCGAGTTTCAGCACGAACAACGACAACTGCGTCTACGTCAAGGATCTACCCGGCGGCGGCCGGGTTGTCCTCGACAGCAAGACCGGCATCACTCAGACGTACACCCAGGGCGAGTGGCAGGCGTTCATCGCTGGCGTGAAGGCCGGCGAGTTCGACTGAACCCGCGCCGCGAGAAGGCCCCGGCGTCGCAGTAGGGCGCCGGGGCCTTCTGTCGCTTGATGCTGGTGGCCGCGCCTAGGATTTCCGCTCGCGCAGCACGGCCTTCACGACGAGCCACGCCACGCCGACAGCGACACCGATCCACAGCACCGTGTTGTTGGTCCGCGTCGGGCTGTTCGGGTCGGCCTGCGTGGTCTGGATGACCACCGAGAAGACCCCAACCGCGATGAGCACGAGCGCCGCGTACCCGAGCACTCGCGTGTACTTGTTCGATATCCCCGGCTTGTTCGCCATTACCGGAACCCGTCCTTCCTGATCAGCTCAGGTGTCGTGTGCGGCGCCCCTGGCGTTTCCCGCCGTCGCATCCTGTGGTCGAACCGTTACAGCCGGGTTGAGCCGCGGGAAGAGTGACGGCGCCGCGGTCACAACGACCGCCACGGCGACGTCGAGCGCCGCGCAGACCACAGCACGAGGTCTGCATATGACTGCGCGACCGGCTGGTTCAGGCGGGCTGCCGCTCATCGCGGCTCGCATTCGACGACCGCGGTCCGCTGGTGGCCGGGGATCTCGCAGCGCGGGGCGGCTGGCTCCGAGGCGAGGCCGGACAGGACGGTGATCAGGATGACGGCGGCGATCGCGACGGCCGCGACGATGGCCGCCCTCACCGCCGTTCTCCCGTGCCCGCCGACGGGTGGAGAGGACGCGGTGCGAAACTTTCCAGTTCACACGCCACGTCGTCAATGGGAAACGGTAACGCCGTTATCCGCGAGTTTGCTGCAAATCTGCTGCACGGGGGTCGAAAGATCGCCCGCGGCGAGATCTGAACCTGCTGGTCAGGGGCTTGTTGTGGGCCCGGAGAGACTCGAACTCTCACTGGCATGGACCTA
>NZ_JBEXTZ010000092.1:0-32670 GCF_040614195.1 Amycolatopsis sp. NPDC006125 | reverse complement strand
CGGCGCGAGCGGCGCGAGCGAGGCCGGCGGCTCGGGCGAGGCGGGCGCCTCGGGCAGCGCCAGCCGAGCAGGCAGCGCGAGCCGAGCAGGCGGCGCGGCAGGCGCGCGGAGCGTCAGACCTTCCGGCCGACCCCGGCCCACACCACCGAGTCGTTGGGCTCGTCGAACTCGATCTGGGGCGCGTTTTCGCCGTTCTCCTCCGGGTGCCAGAGCGGCGTCCAGGTCGCGCCGGGCTCCACCATCTCCAGGTCGCCGAACAGCGCTTCGATCTCCCGGCGCGGCCGCCAGATCACCGGCGTCGCCGTGGCGTCGTACATCTTGCCGAACTCGGCCATCTCCTTGGCGCGGCTCTCCGGCACCCCGTCGGCCGTGCCGTGCGACAGCACCAGGTACGAGCCGGGCGCGAGCAGCTCCCGGTAGCGCGCCACCGCGGCCGGGCCGATGTCCGTGCCGTCCGGGCCGGGCTGGGTGACGTGCAGGACCGCGATCAGCATCAGCGCGACCGGCTGCGAGAAGTCGATGACGCCCTTGTCGGCGATCTTGTTCCACAGCAGGTCCGGGTCGCGCAGGTCGGCCTGGATCACCGCGTGCCGCTCGAGGTCGCCCTCCTTCTCCAGCAGCATCTGCGAATGCGCGACGGCCACCGGCTCGTTGTCGATGTAGACCACGCGCGTGGTGGTGTCCAGCTCGTCGGCGACCTGGTGCGTGCTGCCCATCGTGGGCACGCCCGAACCGATGTCGATGAACTGCCGGACGCCCTGCTTGACCAGGTACCGCACGGCCCGGTGCAGGAACAGCCGGTTCGACTTCGCCGCGGGGCGCACGAACGGGAACCGCTCCAGCGCCTTCTCCGCGAACACGCGGTCGACCGCGTAGTTGGCCTTGCCACCGAGGTAGTAGTCGTACACCCGGGCCACGTTCGGGTGGTCCAGGTCGACGCCTTCCATCGGGAACTGCTCGAACCGGGACTTCGCCATTCCTGCCTGCTTTCCGCCTGCGGAGATCAACGGGGATAGCGCGAATACTAGCGGTCGCCGCGAAGGCCCGGCGGGGAACCGCCCATCCCAACCGATGCGTGCCGATTCCGCAGGTCGCGCCCGCCGCGGGACTCCCCCGTTCAGGTGGCCCCACTGCGCCGTCTCCCGGCAGGCGCTGCGCCCGGCGCACTCCACCGCGAGCAGGGCGCGGCGGGGCCGTCAGCGGCCCCCCGACTCATCTGGAAAGCGCTTTCCAGGAGACCCGCGCGAGCGCAGACAGTCCGTCTAATTTGGACAGAAGGTTGCCCGTGGACCGGGTTGCGCGTACGTGCCCGGCGAGCGTGGACCATTTGGCGGACACCGGCACCGCGTTGTCAGCTGCCGAGGAAGGCGTCCAGTTCGTCGAGGAATTCCGGCCACGCGGGCTCGTGCTCGGTGAGGATGTGATTGCGGCTGTCCAGGAAGCACAGCCTGCTGTCGGGGATCAGCGCGGCCAGCTCCTGCGCCTGCGCCTTCGGCACCCGCAGGTCGCCGCGCGAGTGCAGGATCAGCGTCGGGCAGCGCACGGACGGCGCGATCGCGGACACGTCGATGTGGGCGAAGACGTCCAGGAAGCGCACCACGTTGTCGTTGGAGGTGGTGGCGCGCTGCAGGTCGTTGAAGGCGTCCCACAGCTCCCGGCTCGCGTCCGGGAGGAACTGGCTCGCGAACACCTGGCGGAACGTCGGGTCGTCGTGCCGCCAGCCGATCCGGCCGAGGACGAGGTCGAGTTCGGCCTCCTCCTTCTCCTCCGGGGTGGCGGCGCGGGCGAACCGGCCGCGGCTGTAGGCGCCGGCGAGCACGAGCCGGGACACGCGCTCCGGGTGCCGCACGGCGTAGGCGATCGCGACCGCGCCGCCCTGCGAGATGCCCAGCAGCGGGAACCGGTCCAGCCCCACCCCGTCGACGACCAGCTCCAGGTCGTCGACCCAGTCGTCGAACCGGAACTCGCCGATGTCCCAGTCGGACAGGCCGCAGCCGCGCTCGTCGTAGCGCACCAGGGTGTGCCGCCGGGCGAGGCCGTCGAGCCAGTGCGCCCAGATCGGGCTCGTCCACTCCAGGTCGAGGTGGGTCAGCCAGTTGGCCGCTTTGACCAGCGGCGGCCCGCACCCGGACACGGCGTAGGCCACGCGGACGCCGTCCGGCGAGCGGCAGTAGCGGATCTGCTGCGGGGCGCGGGTGCGCGGCGGGACGCCGCCGTTCTCCCGGACGTCGGCGACGAAGCGGTAGCCGACGCCGTGCACGGTCGCGACGATGCGCTGCCGCTCGCCGCTGTCGCCGATCGCGCGGCGCAGCGCCTTGACCCGGCTGGTGAGGGCGGACTCGCTGACGTGCCGGTAGCCCCACACGGAGTCGAGCAGCTCAGTCTTGCCGACGACGCGGTCGCGGTGCCGGATCAGGTGCGTCAGCAGGGCGAACACCTGCGGCTCGACGTGGACCGGCTCCCCGCGGCGGCGCAGCTCGAACCGCTGGGGGTCGACCTCGCAGTCCTCGAACTCGTACACCACGGCCCCCTCGCCACGGAATCTCCACATCATCCCCACGATTCCGCCAAGTCACCAGACCCCCTGACGGGTCACCCTGAACCGGACACATCCGGCAGGAGGACGCCATGACCACCACCGAGACCCCGTACCTGCTCGGCAACGAGCCCGACGAGCTGCGCCGCCTGGAGGAGCAGGCCGCCGCGCTGGCGCCCGCGACCAGGGCGATCCTGGCGCTGGCCGGCATCGAGCCCGGCATGCGCGTGCTGGACCTGGGGACCGGCGCGGGGGACGTGGCCTTCGAGCTGTCCAGGGTGGTCGGGCCGTCCGGGTCCGTGGTCGGCATCGACCAGTCGTCGAAGGCGCTGCGCTGGGCGGCGAGCCGGTGCGAGGCGCAGGGGCTGCGCAACGTCTCGTTCGTGCACGACGACCTGCACGAGATGCGGCTGACCGGCCAGGTGGACGCCGTGGTCGGGCGGCTGGTGCTGCTGTACACGCCGGATCCGGCCGCGGTGCTGCGGAAGTTCGCCGGGTACGTGCGGCCGGGCGGGGTCGTGGTGTCGATGGAGTATGAGATGAGCGTTGCCGGGCTGCTGCCGCTCACGCCGCTGAGCGAGCGGGTGACGCACTGGATCATGGCGGCGTTCGCCCGGTCCGGCCTCGACCCGAGCCTCGGCGCGCGGCTGGGCGCGGTGTTCGCGGACGCGGGCCTGAGCGGCGCGACGGTGCTGGGGCTGCAGGCGTACCGCCCGCCGGGCGACCCGACCGGCAGCCGGATGGCGGCGGGCATCATCCGAACCCTGCTGCCCGTGCTGACGCGCACCGGGCTGGCCACGCCGGAGGAGGTCGGCATCGACACGCTCGGGCAGCGCTTCTTCGAGGACCACGTGAACAGCGGGGCGACCTTCCGGCCGCCGACGCTGGTCGGGGCCTGGGCGCGGGTCGCGGGACGCTGACCGCCCAGGGCGACGGCCGCCGGGGGTGCCGGGTGCTGGGGGCAGCACCCGGCACCCCTGGCGGCCGGCACGTGTCGAGAAGCGGGCGAGGTGCCTCGACGTTCCGGGTGACAATGGCACCGCAACCGAGGAGGACGTCATGCCGGCACTGGACAAGGAGTTCGAGGCGACCCTGCTGAAGAGCGAGGCGAAGGGCGGCTGGACCTACGTCGTGATGCCCGGGTCCGCCGAGTACTTCGGCACGCGCGGGCTGGTGAAGATCCGCGGCACCATCGACGGCCACCCGTTCCGCAGCTCGTTCATGGCGCTGGGCGACGGCACGCACAAGCTGCCGGTGAAGGCCGACGTGCGCCGCGCGATCGGCAAGGACGCCGGCGACACCGTGCGGATCCGCCTCACCGAGCGGCTCGGCTGACCGGTTTGACGGCCCGCACGATCGCCGAGTGCATGCCGTCGGCGACCGGGTGGCTAGGCGTCACCTCGATGCCGGTGAAGCCGGCCGCGGCGAGGCCGGCCCGGTACTCGGCGAAGGTGAGCGCTCCGGCGATGCATCCCGTGTAGGAGCCGCGTTGGGCGCGCTCGGCGGGCGTCAGGTGGTCCTCGGCGACGACGTCGCTGATGCCGATCCGCCCGCCGGGCCGCAGCACGCGGAACACCTCCGCGAACACCGCGGGTTTGTCGACGGACAGGTTGACCACGCAGTTGGAGATGACGACGTCGACGCTGTCCGCGGGCAGCGGGACGGACTCGATGTGCCCCTTCCGGAACTCGACGTTGGCCGCGCCGGCACGCTCCGCGTTGGCGGTGGCCAGCGCGAGCATCTCGTCGGTCATGTCGAGCCCGATCACCCGGCCGGACGGCCCGACCCGGCGGGCGGACAGCAGCACGTCGATCCCGCCGCCGGACCCCAGGTCCAGCACCGTCTCGCCGGCATGGAGGTCGGCCACGGCGAGGGGGTTGCCGCAGCCGAGGCTCGCGCGGACCGCGTCCGCCGGAAGCGCGGCCCGGTCGGCGTCGTCGTACCCGCAGCCGCACGATTCGCCGCAGCATCCGCCGGTCACCGAAAGCGCTGCCGCGGCGTAGTGCTCCCGAACCTGTTCCCGCACGTCCTCGCGCATGCCGTCACGCTACCTCGATGCCTGTCAAATTAGAAGGTTGTCGAATCAGGGCTGGCGAGAATCCGTCGGAACGTGGCACTCCAGCCACTACTGCGCGGGGGCGCGGGGACCTAGTTTCGGGTGCCATGATCGTCATCGCACTGCTCATCGGCGCCGCCTACGTCGTAGTCAACTCCTTCATCCCTGAGGCGCACCGCCGCCGGTTCAACGCGGTGTTCGTCGCCGGCGCCGGCGCCGCCTACCTGAGCGGGGGCGGGCTGGGGATCTGGGAGTTCGCCTTCACCGCGGCCGCCACCTACGTCGCATACCGCGGCCTGGAGTCGTGGACGTTCATCGGCATCGCCTGGCTGATGCACACCGCGTGGGACGTGGTGCACCACCTGCGCGGGGAGCCGATCGTGCCGTTCGCGGAGCACTCGTCGCTCGGGTGCGCGATCTGCGACCCGGTGATCGCGATCTGGTGCTTCGCCGGGGGCCGCCCGGTGCTCAGCGTGCTCCGGAACCGGCTGGTGCGGTCCTGACCCGGTGCTTCGTGTCCTTCCGACGGATCTGCACGAGCGCCATCAACGCGCAGCCGAAGAGCCATGCCCCGTACGAGCCGAGCGGGACGCTCGCGTTGCGGGGCAAGGAATGCAGCACGAGTTCGGTGAGCACGATGACGAACGAGACGACGCAGCCCAGCGTCAGGCAGGTGATGGACGCCGGGCTGCGGGCGAGCAGCAGCCCGGCGCCGGCGAGCGACAGGGTCATGCCCGCGCCGTACAGGAGGGCCATGAGCGCCAGGGGGATCGGGTTGTCCGCCGCGGGGAGGAGCACCACCGCCGCGGCGAACCGCAGCAGGCACAGAAAGCCCGCGCCGAAGCCGAACACGACCGCGAAGACGGTCGAGACCCTGCTCGCGCCGTACGGTTTCGCTGCCACCGCTACCTCCCTCTGGCTGGGGATTCGACGGTAGGTGGTGGGGTTGCAGGGCGGGTGGGTGTTGGCAGGAAGCGGTCAGGGGCGGTGGGTCGGGCGCCGCGCGGCCTTGCGGCGAGCATTCGCAGAACACAGGGGGATAGGCCCGCGGCAGCGCCGCGGCGGGGCGGGGCGGGGCGGCGGCGTGGTAGCGCAGCAAATCCGGCGCAACGGCAGGCGGCGGCGCGGCAGCGGCACGGCAGCGGGGCAGCGGCACGGCAGCGGCCCGCGGCGCGATGCCGGGTTGCCGGCGGCGCCAGCGCGGCGGCACCACGGCGCGGCGGGGGCGGCACCACCGTGCGACGGCACCACCGTGCGGTGAGCCCCCTCAGGCGCACCGAGTATCCGGAAACAGCACTCCCAGGCGGCACCCACCCGGACGCGGCGCGGCGACGCAGCAAATCCGGCGGGACGGCGCGCGGCAGCACAGCAACGGCACGGCGGCACCAGCTCGGCCGCCGCGGGGTGCGGGGGCAGCCGCAGCATGGGCTTGCGGCCGCCCCCGCCGTGCGCTACGCACCGAGGGGCGAGCCGGGAACCGCTCAGCTTCGGCGCGTCAAACGCTCCACCAGCCCCGGCTTGCGCCGTGTTCGCAACCGTCCCGCGAGCGCGTCCTCCAGCAGGCGGCCGACCGTCTCCTCGGCGCACGCCCGGTTGGCCCCGATCCCGCCGGACGGCCCTCGCTTGATCCAGCCCACCACGTACGTCCCCGGCGCCACGCGGCCGCCGTCGTTCGGGATCGTGCCGTTGTCCTCGTCGAACGGCAGTCCAGGCAGCGGCGCGCCGCGGTAGCCGACGGCGCGCACCACTCCGCCCGCGGGGATCTCGACGTCCCCCGACACCCGGATTCCCCGCACCCGCGAGGCACCGAGGATCTCCTCCGGCGCGGAGTGGAACCGCAGCACGATCCGCCGCTTGCCGGGCTGGGGCGGCGCCGTCCAGTCGACCGTCTCCTGCTTGCAGTCGCGCAGCAGGGCGGCCCGCGGCGACGTGTCGATCGCCTCGGTGATGCGCGGGTCGTGCGCGTCGACGACCAAGTCGATGTCCTCGTGCTGGGTCAGCGCCAGCAGCTCGGGCGTGGTGTACGCCGCCGCCTCCGGACCTCGCCTGCCGAGCAGCACGACCTCCCGCACCCGGCTCGACTTCAGCCGCTCCAACGCGGCCGGGGCGATCGAAGTGCCCTCCAGCGAACGCGGGTCCGTCGTCAGGATCCGCGCCACGTCCAGCGCCACATTGCCCGTCCCGACCACGACGAGGCGTTCCGCCGAGAGGTCGACCGCGTCCGCGGGCACGTCCGGGTGGCCGTTGTACCAGGCCACAACCGTCGTCGCCGCGACGCTGCCCGCCAGGTCCTCGCCCGCGATCCCCAGCCGCCGCGCCGAGGACGCGCCCACCGCGTAGATCACCGCGTCGTGGCGGCGCGCCAGCTCGTCCACCGTGACGTCCCGGCCCACCTCGACGCCCAGCCGCATCCGCAGCCGCGGGTGGTGGTGGTACCGCGCGAACGTCTCCCCGATCTTCTTGGTGGACGGGTGGTCCGGCGCGACCCCGTACCGCACCAGCCCGCCCGCGACCGGCAGCCGGTCGATCAGCGTGACCCGGGAACTGGTGTGCAGCAACAGGTCCTCGACCGCGTACATGCCGGCCGGCCCGGTGCCGACGACCGCGACGTCCAGCGCCGGGAAGTCGGCCGGGATGGTGCGGCTGAACACCGGCGGGCCCCACGCGTGGAAGTTCGGCGCGGGATCGGCCGCGGCCGGCTCCCGGTCGGCGTAGAAGTCCGCGTTGATCCCGGCGTACGGCCGCATCGACTCGGCCAGCGCGTCCACCGGGAAGATCGCGTCGACCGGGCAGGCGTCGGCGCATGCGCCGCAGTCGATGCAGCTGCGCGGGTCGATGTAGAGCATCTCGGTGGTGCCGAAGTCCGGCTCGTCCGGCGTCGGGTGGATGCAGTTGACCGGGCACACCGCCACGCACGACGCGTCGTTGCAGCAGGTCTGGGTGATCGCGAAGGCCATGGTCAGAGGAGGTTCGCGCGCTTGTAGAAGACCGTCGCGGCCTTGGTCAGCAGGCCGGCCGAGTCCAGGAACTCCATCAGCCCGGCGCAGCTCGACCGCAGCATCGACTTGTGGTGCTCGTTGGCCTTCGCCTCGCGCAGCGCGCGCTTGGTGTCGAGCCCGGCGTTCGCGTAGACCTTCGGGTTCCACATGCTGCTGACGATGAAGTACGCGGCGATCGACACGACGAGCGCGTTGTACTGGCGGCCCAAGGGCCCGGTCTTCTTCAGCCGCTCGCGGGTCTCCTCGCGGGCGAACTTCATGTGCCGCGACTCCTCGACCACGTGGATGTTGTTGATGGTGCGCACGAACGGCACTACGCGCTCGTCACGCATCCAGTCGCGCTGCATCACGTCGAGGACCTCTTCGGCGACCAGGATCGCCGCGTAGGCCGCCTCGCCGCGGGCGGTCGTCTTGAAGAACCGGCCCAGCTCGACGGCGAGGCGGCGCGGGCGGTACGCCGGGGCCCGCAGCTTCGCCGCGCCGCGCGCGAACATGATCGAGTGGCGGCACTCGTCGGCGATCTCGGTGAGCGCCCACTGGAACGCCGGGTCGGTCGGGTCCTTGGCGTAGAAGTCGCGCAGCACCATCTGCTGCAGGATCATCTCGAACCAGATGCCGGTGCTCGCCACCGACGCCGCCTCCTGGCGGGTCAGCTCGCGCTGCTGCTCGGGGGTCATCTCGTTCCAGTACGCGGTCCCGTACAGGGTGCTCCACTCCGGGCTCGCGCCGTGGTAGCTCGTGTCCAGCGGGGTGTCCCAGTCGACCTCCTTGACGGGGTCGTAGGACAACGTCTCGGACGAGTCGAGCAACCGCTGCGCGACCGACCGGTGGTCAGGCTGCGCAGTGTCCGAGTGCTCGTGTGCGCCGACGCTGGTCATGGCACCCTCCCGATTGCCTGTTACCTCGGTTTACTGTTACCCAAGGTAACACACATTGGCGGCCGCGCAAGAGGGCGACCGCCCGTGACCGAGCACCGCGATTTCCTGAAACGGGTATTTCGGCCCCATCACACCGGCGCCTGCCGGGCCTACCGTTTCCGGCACCACGTGAGGAAGGGCGGATGCCATGGAGATCAACAGGATCGGGCGCGACGTCAGCGTCCTGAGCGACCAGCTCGAGGTGCCCGGCATCGGCTTCCTCCCGGTCAACGCGTTCGTCCTGCACGGCGACGAACCGGTCGTCGTCGACACCGGGCTGAGCCTGCCCGGCCGCGGCTTCCTGGACGCGCTCGGGGCGGTGATCGACCCCGCCGACGTGCGGTGGATCTGGCTCACCCACCCGGACCGCGACCACACCGGCGCCCTGTTCGAGCTGCTCGAGCTGGCCCCGCGCGCCCGCCTGATCACCACCTACCTCGCGATGGGCATCATGTCGACCGAGCGCCCGCTGCCGGTCGAGCGGGTGTACCTGCTCAACCCCGGCCAGACCCTCGACGCGGGCGGCCGCACGCTGACCGCCTTCCGGCCGCCGCTGTTCGACAGCCCGGCCACGGTCGGCTTCTTCGACCACAGCAGCGGGGTGTGCGTCAGCTCGGACTGCTTCGGCGCCCCGATGCCGACCGCGGAACTCGCCACGTGCGACGACGTCGCGAACGCCCCCGCGGAGGCGCTGCACGCCGGCCAGCTGCTGTGGGCCGCGGTGGACAGCCCGTGGGTGCACAACGTGGACCACGACCGCTACCTGGCCACGCTGGCGCCGCTGCGGACCTTCGACCCGGCCGTCATCCTGAGCACCCACCTGCCCCCGGCGCCCGGTCGCACCGCCGAGTTCCTGGACCGCGTCGCCACGGCCCCGGACGCGGACCCGTGGGTCGGCCCGGACCAGGCGGCGCTGGAGCAGATGCTGGCGACCTTCGAGCCGCCGGAGCCGCACCCGGTGTCCTAACCGAACAGCAGCGAGCTGCCGTGGGCGCGCTTGAAGTACAGGTGCGCGTCGTGCTCCCAGGTGATCGCGATCCCGCCGTGCAGCTGGATCATCTCGGCCGCGGCGTGCCGCAGTGCTTCCGAGCACACGGTTTTCGCGGTGGCCGCGTCGAGCGCGAAGTCGTCCCCGGTCAGTGCGCCGTACAGCGCCGAGCGGGCGGCCTCGACGTGGACGTGCACGTCGGCCATCCGGTGCTTGAGCGCCTGGAAACCGCCGATGGGCCTGCCGAACTGGCGCCGCTGCTTGGTGTACTCGACGGTCAGCTCCAGCGCCCTGGCCGCGGCGCCGGTCTGCTCGGCGGCCAGCGCCACGGCCGCGGTCCAGCGCAGCCGCTCGGTGTCGAACCCGCCGGTGTCCAGCCGTCGCGCGGGGGCGTCCGCCAGCGTGACGACCGCGAGACGGCGCGTCGGGTCCAGGGTCGTCACGGCCTCCCGGCGGGTGTCGGCCGGCGCGACCTCGAACAGGCCAGGGCCGTCCGGGGTGCGCGCCACCACCAGCACGACGTCCGCGTGGTCGCCGTCGAGCACGTAGTGCGCCCGGCCGCCGACGCGCCCGTCCCGGAACTCGCACGCAGGCGACCAGCGTCCGTCCTCATCGGACCACGCCAGCGCGGCGAGGCTGCTGCCCGCCGCGATGCCGGGCAGCAGCCGACGGCACGCCTCGTCGTTGCCGGTCAGCAGCAGGGCCTGCCCGCACAGCACCGCCGAGCCGAGCATCGGGGCCGGGGTGAGGGTGCGGCCCAGCTCCTCCAGCACCACGCACACCTCGGCCAGCCCGGCGCCCGCGCCCCCGTACTCCTCCGGGATCGCCAGCGCCGCGACGCCGATCTGCTCGCACAGCGTGGACCACAGCTTGTCGTCGTAACCGAGGGGTGAGTCCATCGCGGCGCGCACCGCTTCCGGCCCGGACCGCCGGGTCAGCAGGGCCCGCACGGACTCGCGCAGCGCCCGCGCCTCCTCTGTCCACATCGGATCGATCATCGCGCCAGCACCCGCTCGCGGTGGAACCCGCCGTCGCCCCATGCGCCGACCAGGGCCCGCACCTTCGTCAGTCGCAGGCCGAGGTCGTGTTCGGCGGTGTAGCCGATGGCGCCGTGGACCTGGAGGGCGGTGCGGGCGGCGAGGTGGGCGGCGTCGCCGGCTTTGACCTTGGCGGCCGAGATGTCCTGTGGGCTGCCGGTGACGGCGGCGCCGTGCACCAGGGGCCGGGTGAGTTCGAGGTGGGTGGCGACGTCGGCGAGCAGGTGCTTGATCGCCTGGTATTCGCCGATCAGCCTGCCGTACTGGCTGCGTTGCTTCGCGTACGCGACTGAGGCGTCCAGCAGCCATTGCCCGGCGCCGAGCAGCTGCGCGGCCACCGCGAGAACCCCCAGGTCGAAGGCGCGTTCCGGGACCGGGCTCAGGGACACCGCCGCACCGTCCACCCGGAACAGGCGGCGGGCCGGGTCGATCGAGTGCACCGGCTTCGGCCGGGCCGCCCGGATCTCGTGCGCTTCGCCGTCGCGCAGCGCGAGGACAACGTCCGCGATGTCGGCGTCCAGCGCGAGGGGCACCTGCGGCGGCGCCACCACGGTGGCCAACGCCTCCCCCGACGCCAGTGCCGGCCACCACGCCTCAGCGGCCGGGACGGCGGGCGCGACCGCGGCGGTTTCCACCAGCGGCCCGGGGACGGCGTGGTACCCCAGCGCCTCGAACGCCACCACCAGGTCGACGGGGCCGGCGCCGAGGCCGCCGTGGGCTTCGGCGATCAGCAGGGCGGGCACGCCGAGTTCGGCGAGGCCGCGCAGGAGTTTGAGGCCGGGTTCGTGCCGCCCGTGTGCCCAGGAACGGGCGGCGGCGGGGGTGTCGGCGCCGGTGAGGTAGTCGTGCAGGCTGGTGGTGAAGTCCCGGTGTTCGGCCGACAGCGCGAATCTCATCGGCGGGCCTCCTTCGGCAGTCCCAGGAGTCGTTCGGCGATGGTGTTGCGCTGGATCTGGTCGGTGCCGCCGTAGATCGGGCCGGCGAGCGAGAACAGGTAGCCGTCCACCCACGTCTGGTCGGTTTCGGCGTGCGGGCCGAGGACGTCGAGTGCGGTTTCGTGCAGGTCGAGGTCGAGATGGGACCAGAACAGTTTGTTGACGCTGGATTCCGGCCCGAGTTCGCCGCCCTCGCCCAGGCGGGAGACGGTGCCGAAGGTGTAGAGCTGGTAGGCCCGCGCCCCGATCCACGCGTCCGCCACCCGGTCCCGCGGCGCGGCCGGTTCCCCGGCCGATCGCCAGAGGCCGACGAGCCGGTCCGCGGCGGCGAGGAAGCGGCCGGGGCTGCGCAGGGACAGGCCGCGCTCGTTGTTGGCGGTGGTCATCGCGACCCGCCACCCCTGGCCCGGTTCGCCGATCACGTCGGCATCGGGCACGAACACGTTGTCCAGGAAGATCTCGGCGAACCCCGGCTCCCCGTCCAGTTGCGGGATCGGCCGCACGGTCACGCCCTCGGCGCGCAGGTCGAACATGAAATAGGTCAGTCCGCGGTGCCGCCGCTCGCGGGGGTCGGTGCGGAACAGCCCGAACGCGCGGTCGGCGAAGGCCGCGCGGGAGGACCAGGTTTTCTGCCCGGACAGCAACCACCCACCCTCGGTGCGCACCGCGCTGCTGCGCAATGCGGCGATGTCGGACCCGGCTTCGGGTTCGGACCAGGCCTGCGCCCACACCTGCTCACCCCGCGCCATCGCCGGCAGGATCCGGTCCCGCTGCTCGGCCGTGCCGTGGGCGAACAGGGTCGGGCCCAGCATGAAGATCCCGTTCTGGCTGACGCGCCCGGGTGCGCTCGCGGCGTAGTACTCCTCCTCGAACAGCACCCACTGCAACAGCGACGCGTCCCGCCCGCCGTACTCGCGCGGCCACGACACGACCGACAACCGCGCGTCTGCCAGCTGCGCCTCCCACTCGCGGTGCGCCGCGAAGCCCTCCGCGGTGTCCATGGACGGGAGCCTGGGCACGTGTGCCGCCAGCCATTCCCGCACCTCGTCGCGGAATGCCGCCGACTCGGCATCGATGTCGAGGTCCATCAGCGCTGCGCCCCGTCCCGCATCGACCGCGCGTCCTGCCCACCCAGCGAATCCGTCGAGGTTTCGGCGTTGTGGGCATGGGCGAAGTGGTGCAGCCCGAACACCGAGTCCATTCCGGACCGCAAACCCATCAGGTCCTCGGCCTGGTTGACCGCCTTCTTCGCCAGCGCGAGCCCGAACTGCGGCATCCGCGCGATCGTCTCCGCCAGCTCGAAGGTTCGCGCTTCGAGTTCGGCGTGCGGCACGACCCGGTTGACCATGCCCCACTCCTTGGCCTGCTGCACGCTGAACCGCTCCCCGGTGAACAGGACTTCCTTCGCCGCGCGCGGACCCAGCACCCACGGGTGCGCGAAGTACTCCACCCCCGGAATGCCCATGCGCACCACCGGATCGGCGAAGAACGCGTCGTCGGAGGCCACGATGAGGTCACAGACCCAGGCCAGCATCAGCCCGCCCGCGATGCACGCACCCTGCACCGAAGCGATCATCGGTTTCGGGATCTCCCGCCACCGCCGGCACATCCCCAGATACACCTCGGACTCCCGGGCGAACCGCTGATCCCCGCCCTCCCGCGTCGTGTGGTCCCACCACACCACCGCCCGCCGCTCGAAACTCTGGTCCACATCCCGACCCGGCGTGCCGATGTCATGTCCCGCCGAGAAGTGCTTGCCCTCCCCCGCCAGCACGATCACCTTCACCTCGGCGTCGTCCACCGCGCGGGTGAACGCGTCGTCCAGCGCGTAGGTCATCGCCGAGTTCTGCGCGTTGCGGTACTCGGGGCGGTTCATCGTCACCAGCGCCACCGCGCCCCGGCGCTCGTAGCGGACGACGTCCTCGGTCATGCGTTCTCCTCACCTCAGCTGCCGCTTCAGCACCTTGCCGGAAGCGTTGCGGGGCAGCTCGTCCACGAACTCGACGAGCCGCGGGACCTTGTAGTTGGCCAGCCGCTCCCGGCAGAACCCGATCACCTGCTCCGCCGTCAGCCCGGCGCCGACGACGAACGCCTTGCCGACCTCGCCCATGCGCTCGTCCGGCACCCCGACGACGGCGACGTCGCGCACGCCGTCCAGTTCGGTCAGGGCGTGCTCGACCTCCGCCGGGTAGACGTTGAACCCGCCGCAGATGTACATGTCCTTGAGCCGCCCGGTGAGGGTCAGGTAGCCCGCGTCGTCGAGTTCGCCGACGTCGCCGGTGTGCAGCCAGCCCTGCTCGTCGATCGCCTGCGCGGTCGCCTCCGGGTCGTCGAGGTAGCCGAGCATCACGTTGGGCCCGCGGACGACGACCTCGGAACCGCGGATCGCCACCTCGAACCCGGCGGTGGCCCGGCCGGACGTGCGCGCGACCAGCTCCGCGTCGTCGCCGGGGCGGCACATCGTCACCACGACCGCCTCGGTGAGCCCGTACGCGGTCAACACCGTGTCGAACCCCAGCTCGGCCCGCATCCGCCGGACCAGCGAGGCGGGCACGGTCGCCGCGCCGGTGACCGCGAGGCGCAGCGACGAGGTGTCCCCGCGGTCCGTTTCCTGGAGCAGCGACTGGAAGATCGTCGGCGCGCCGGGCAGCACGGAGATCCGCTCGCGGCGGATCGTCGCCAGGGTCGACCGCACGTCGAACACCGCCTGCGGCACGATCGTGGCCCCGGTCAGCAGGGCGACCACGATCCCGGCCTTGTAGCCGAAGCTGTGGAAGAACGGGTTGATCACCAGGTACCGGTCGTCGGCGGTCACCCGGCCGCACTCCGCCCACGCCGCCGCCACGTCGACCACCTGCCGGTGCGCCGACAGCACCCCCTTCGAGCGGCCGGTGGTGCCGGAGGTGAACAGGATGTCGCTGACGTCGTCGGGCCGGACGGCGTCCGCGCGCGCCTCGACCTCGGCCGCGGGCACGCGAGCGGCGAGGAACTCGTCCCAGCCGAGGGTGTCCTCGACGGGGCGATGCGGTTGTTCGAGCGGGACGCGGACGACGGTGCCCAGGTCCGGCAGCGCGGCGCCGGTCGCCTTGATCGCGGCGTGCCGGTCGGCGCCGAGGAAGTCCGCCGCGACGACGAGCGCCTTGGCGCGACTGCGGACCAGCAGGTCCACCGTCTCGGCGGCGGTGAACCGGGTGTTGACCGGCACCAGGACCGCGCCCGCGTACAGCGCGCCGAGCGCCGACAGCACCCAGTGGTACGTGTTCGGCAGGTTGATCGCGACGCGGTCGCCGGGGTGGATCCCGCGCGCCGCGAACGCCCCGGCTACGGCCTGAACATGTTCCAGGAGTTGCCGGAAATCGAGCCGGACGCCGCCGTCGACCAGCGCCTCGGACGAGCCGAACTTCGCCGCGGCGTCACGGACGACGGCCGGGATCGTGGTCTGCCCCACCGCACCCTCCCCTGGACCGAGAAACTAGAACGTGTTCTCATTACCCTAGGTGCCCGGTGGGCCGGGCAGCAAGGAGGCGTGCGTTGGAGCTGACGCGGTTCCGTCGTGAGGTCGCGGACTGGCTGGCGGACAACCTGACCGGTGAGTTCGCGGCGCTGCGTGGGCTGGGCGGGCCGGGGCGGGAGCACGAGGCGTTCGAGCTGCGGCTGGCGTGGGAGCGGCACCTGGCGGCGGCGGGGTGGACGTGCGTGGGCTGGCCGAGCGAGTTCGGTGGGCGCGGGTTGTCGCTGGAGGAGCAGGTCGCCTTTCACGAGGAGTACGCGGCCTCGGGGGCGCCGGCGCGGGTCAATCACATCGGGGAGCAGTTGCTGGGGCCGACGTTGATCGCGTTCGGCACGCCGGAGCAGCGGACGCGGTTCCTGCCGAAGATCGTGGCGGTGGAGGAGCTGTGGTGCCAGGGCTACTCCGAGCCCGGGGCCGGGTCGGATCTGGCGGCGGTGTCGACCTCGGCGGAGCTGCGCGAGGGCGAGTGGGTGGTCAACGGGCAGAAGATCTGGACGTCGCTGGCGCATGTGGCGGACTGGTGTTTCGTGCTGGCCCGCACCGAGCGGGGGTCCCAGCGCCACCGTGGGCTGTCGTACTTGCTGGTGCCGTTGCGGCAGGACGGGGTGACGGTGCGGCCGATCCAGCAGCTGACCGGGACCTCGGAGTTCAACGAGGTGTTCTTCGACGACGCCCGTACCCCCGCTGGCATGGTGGTCGGTGAGCCGGGTGAGGGGTGGCGGATCGCGATGGCCACCCTCGGGTTCGAGCGCGGGGTGTCGACGCTGGGCCAGCAGATCGGGTTCCGCCGCGAGCTGGACGGTATCGAGGCGGAGGCCAAGCGGCTCGGGACCTGGGAGGATCCGCTGCTGCGGGCCGATCTGGAGCGCGCCCGGATGGGCCTGCGGGTGCTGCGCGCCCACGCTCTGCGGACCCTGGGTCAGGCCGCGGGGCCGGAGGTCGCGGTCGGCAAGCTGATGTGGGCGCAGTGGCACCGCCGCCTCGGCGAACTCGCGGTGCGGGCGCGGGGGGCGCGGTCGCTGGTCGCCGACGGCGAGCTGGACGAGTGGCAGCGGCTGTTCCTGTTCACCCGCGCCGACACCATCTACGGCGGCTCGGACGAGATCGAACGCAACATCATCGCCGAGCGGGTGCTCGGCCTGCCCAAGGAGGCCCGGTGATCCCCCACTACCCGCCCGGACACCACCTGCTGGAGGACAAGGTCGTGGTGGTGACCGCCGCCGCGGGCACCGGCATCGGCTCCGCGGTGGCGAAACGCTGCCTGGAAGAAGGCGCCAACGTGGTGATCAGCGACTGGCACGAACGCCGCCTGGCGGAGAAGGCCGCCGAGCTGGCCGAACTGGGCAAGGTCCACGCGATCACCTGCGACGTCACCGACGAAACCCAGGTGCAGGGTTTGGTGGCGGGGGCGGTGGGACAGTTCGGCCGGATCGACGTGATGATCAACAACGCGGGCCTCGGCGGGACCCGCTCGGTGCTGGAGATGACCGACGAGGAGTGGTCCCGGGTCCTCGACATCACGCTGACCGGCACCTTCCGCTGCACCCGCGCCGTGCTGCGGCAGTTCGTCGAGCAGGGCGGTGGCGGGGCGATCGTCAACAACGCGTCGGTGATCGGGTGGCGGGCGCAGGCCGGGCAGGCCCACTACGCCGCCGCGAAAGCCGGGGTAATGGCGTTGACCCGGTGTTCCGCGCTGGACGCCGCCGAGCACGGGGTGCGCATCAACGCGGTGGCGCCGAGTTTGGCGATGCACCCGTTCCTGGCGAAGGTCACCAGCGACGAGCTGCTGCAGGAGTTGCAGGGCCGGGAAGCGTTCGGCCGCGCCGCCGAACCCTGGGAAGTCGCCAACGTGATGGTCTTCCTCGCCAGCGACTACGCCAGCTACATGACCGGTGAAGTCGTGTCCGTGTCCAGCCAGCACCCCTAGGGAGTCGTTGTGCCTGAAGCCTTTCTCCTCGACGCCGTGCGCACCCCCGTCGGCAGGCGTGGCGGTGCGTTGTCCGGGTGGCACTCCGCCGACCTGGCCGCGCACATCATCCGGGCGGTGGTTTCGCGGGCCGGGGTGGACCCGGACCTCGTCGACGACGTGATCCTCGGCTGCACCGACACCCTCGGACCCCAATCCGGCAACATCGCCCGCACGGCGTGGCTCGCGGCGGGGTTCCCGGACCACGTGCCGGGGGTGACCGTGGACCGGCAGTGCGGGTCCAGCCAGCAGGCCGTGCACTTCGCCGCCCAAGCCGTGCTCTCTGGGACCCAGGACCTCGTGCTCGCGGGCGGGGTGCAGAACATGAGCCGCATCCCGATCAGCGCCGCGATGCTCGCCGGGCGGGAGTACGGTTTCGACGACCCGTTCTCCGGCTCCAAGGGCTGGCAGGAGCGCTACGGCAGCGTCGAGGTGTCGCAGTTCCGCAGCGCCGACATGATCGCCGAACACTGGGACATCACCCGCGAGGCCATGGAAGCCTATGCACTGCGCAGTCATCAGCGCGCGATCGAGGCCATCGACTCCGGACGGTTCGCCGCGGAGATCGCCGCCGTGGACGGCTTCTCGGTGGACGAAGGCCCACGCCGGGACACCAGCCTCGAACGCATGCAGGGACTCAAGCCACTCTCCGAAGGCTCCCGGCTCACCGCTGCGGTGGCGAGCCAGATCTCCGACGGCGCCAGCGCCGCGTTGCTCGCCTCCGAAAAGTTCGTGCAAGAACACGGGCTCACTCCCCGCGCCCGCATCCACCACATCTCCGTGCGCGCCGCGGATCCCGTCTGGATGCTCACCGGCCCCATCCCCGCCACCGCCCACGCCCTCCGCAAGGCGGGGCTCACCGTGGACGACATCGACCTCTTCGAAGTGAACGAGGCCTTCGCCAGCGTGGTGCTGGCGTGGCTCGACGAAACCGGCGCCGACCCCGCGCGGGTGAACGTCAACGGCGGGGGCATCGCCCTCGGACATCCGATCGGCGCGACCGGCACGAAGCTGCTGGCCACCCTCCTGCACGAACTGGAGCGCCGCAACGGCCGCTACGGCCTGCAAACCATGTGCGAAGGCGGCGGAACCGCCAACGTGACGATCATCGAACGGTTGTGACCGGACGGGAGGCGCACCGCGCCTCCCCTCAACCACCCAGCCGCTGAAGTATCTCCTCGGCCTGCGTGACGGTGGTGTCGATGATGTCAGCCACCGTCGGCAGGTCGTCGATCATTCCGACGACTTGGCCGGACGCCAGGACACCCGCGTCGGTGCGGCCTTCGACCAGGCCGGCGCGCAGCAGCATCGGGGTGTTGGCGGCCATGATGATCTGGCTCCACGTCATCTCGTTGCCGTGTTTCATCGCCAGGCCCTCGCGGATCATGGCGGGCGGGGAGAGGCCGGTGAGCTTGCGGAATCGGAGGGCGTTGCGGGCCGCCTGCAGTGTGCCCCGCACCCGGCCGGTGTCTTCCAGCTTCTCGACCAGCTCGGTGCGCAACACGCGGTGCGGCAGCCCGTCGACGCGCCGTGTCACGACGGTGCCGGTGAGGTTCTGCGCGAGGTAGACCCGCTTGACCTCCTCCGGCACGGTGCTTTCCTTGCTCAGCAGGAACCGCGTGCCCATCGCGACACCCGCGGCGCCGTAGGCGAGTGCGGCGGCGAGTCCGCGTCCGTCGAAGAACCCGCCCGCCGCGACGACGGGGATGTCGACCGCGTCGAGCACCGACGGCAGCAGCAGCGTCGTCGCCACTCCCCCGGTGTGCCCGCCACCCTCGCCGCCCTGGACGATCACGGCATCCGCGCCCCAGGCGGCGACCTTCTCGGCGTGCCGGGCCGCTCCGATGGAGGGGATCACCACGATGCCGTGATCGCGGAGCTTGGCGATCATCTCCTTGCGCGGCGCCAGCGCGAAGGACGCGACTTTGACGCCCTCGCGGATCAGCAGATCGACCCGCTCCCCCGCATCGGTGGCGTCGGCACGGAGGTTCACCCCGAAAGGCCGGTCGGTGCGCTGCTTGACCTCCGCGACGGCGGCTTTCAGTTCCGGGTAGGTCATGGTGGCCGAGGCGAGGATGCCGAGTCCGCCGGCTTCGGCGGTGGCGGAGACGAGGCGAGGGCCGGCGACCCAGCCCATTCCGGTCTGCACGACCGGGTGCCGCACTCCGACCAGGCGGGTGAGGGCGGTGTCCAGGGTCATGACGGGACTTCCTTGTCCCGCAGGCCCTTCGGGTCCAGCTCGCGGATCAGCCGCAGCTCCGCGTCAGTGGGCTCGCGGCTCACGCCTGCCCCGGACAGGTCGATTTCGAAACCGCTCGCCGCCGCGACCTCCTCGGGGGTGACACCGGGGTGCAGCGAGACGGCGCGCATCGAATGATCCGGGGTGGCGAAGTCGAACACACCGAGGTTGGTCACCACTCGGTGCACGTCGTGGTACTTCAGTCCGGCTTTGGCGGCGTTGTCGTAGCCCACGCCCGACACGATGTCCACGGACTCGACGAACACGCGGGGACTGTGGCGTGGCACCCAGTAGCTCGTGCGGTGGTTCGCGGTGTTGCCCGGCGCGCCCCGCACCCCGAGCAGCTGCTTCGTCGGGCGGGCGTGGTCGCCGATGGCGGAGATGTTCTGGTTGCCGAACCGGTCGATCTGGTTGGCGCCCATCACCACGTGCCGCCGCCCGTGCGGGACGATCGTCTCCAGCATTTTGCGGAACGGCTGCCAGCCCTCCACATTGCCCTCGACATCGATCAGATACGCCTCGCCATCGGAAAGCAGCAAGTCGGGTTCGAAGGTCAGGCGGGCGAGTTTCGCGCCCAGCGACGGGATGTAGCCCATCGGGCTGGCCACGATCTCCCCGTCACCGCGGAACAGTTCGGCCACCGCCACCACGGCGATCTCGGCCCTGGTCGCGCTCATGCCGCCGCCTCGAATCGATCCACCTCGGACAAGTACCGTGCCTCGTCGCCGGACAGGAACCGGTCCACGAACCCCGGCCACGCGTCCAGATCTTTCGCACACGCCACGTAGTGCTTCTGGAACCGCTCGTCCCGGCCGTAGTCGGGCACCGCGGTGGTGAAATGCGCACCCCGCGGGGCCTCCACCACACCGTCCACGCAGCCGCGGTTGAGCAGCAACGACTGCACCGGCCCACCCAGCTCCGCCGTCTCCACCACCTTCTCCACCGACACGAACCGCTTCTTCGCCGCCAGGCAGAACAGGTCGTCGAAGTACGGATCCGGGCCGAGATACTGGGCGTTACCCCGCGCATCGGCGCGGTTCAAATGCACGAGGGCAATGTCGAGCTCCTGCGCCGGGACTGCCACCAGTTCTTCTCCGTCGGGGTAGGGCGAACGGACCGTGCGCAACTCGGGATTGACCCGCATGACCTCCGAGCCCAAACCGGCCCGCAGCGGCAGGAACGGCAACCGCTGCGCGGCGGCCGACAGGGCGGCAGCGAACATGCCCTCGTCGTATTCGGTCACCTCGATCGCGCCCGTTTCGCGGGCGCGGCCGAACCACGGGTCGAACGGGATCGAGTCCAGCGTGACGAACCCGAACACCACCCGCTTGACTTTCCCGGCCGCGCACAACAAGCCCACATCCGGGCCGCCGTACGACACCACCGTGAGATCACGAACGGGCGTACGCAACAGCGCCCGGACCAGCGCCATCGGTTTGCGCCGCGAACCCCAGCCGCCGATGCCGATCGTCATGCCGTCCCGGACTTCCGCCGCGACCTCGTCGGCAGTCATGCGCTTATCGGCCATTGAGGAACTCCTCCCGAGCCTCATCCGAGGTGCCCAGCAGGTTCAGCTCGAAGGTGAACCCCTGCTCGAACCGGTAACTGCGGTGCACGTGCTGGGTGTCGATACCGTTCAACGCCTCCTTCGCAGCCCGGATCACCCGCGGATCCTTCGCCGCGATGTCCCGCGCCACCGCCAAGGCGCTCTCATCCAGCTGTTCACGCGGCACCACCTGGTACACCGAGCCGAACGAGTGCAGCTCGGCGGCGGTGATGGTGCGCGCCGTGAAGTACAGGGTGCGCATCAGGTGCTGCGGCACCAGCCGCGCCAGGTGTGTGGCCGCGCCCAGGGCACCCCGCTCCACCTCCGGCACCCCGAACGTGGCGTCCTCGGACGCGATCACGACATCGGCGTTGCCGACCAGGCCGATCCCACCACCCAGGCAGAACCCGTGCACCGCCGCCACCACCGGCACCGCGCAGTCATACACCGCACCAAAAGCCGCGTAGCAGCCCTTGTTCGCGCCCACGAGTGCCTCGTAGCCCGCGGTGCGCTGGATCTCCTTGATGTCCACCCCGGCGTTGAACCCGCGGCCCTCCGCCCGCAGCACCACCACGTGCACATCCGGATCCTCCCCCGCGGCACGCACAGCGGCAGCGAGGTCGAACCAGCCCTGCACCGGCAACGCATTGACCGGCGGGAAATCCACCGTGACGATCTCGACGTGACCGTCGCGTTTGGTCAGAATCGGCATCAGGACGCTCCATAAACGGGTTCGGGCGCGGGCGCCTCGGCGATCAGCTTCTCCACCACCGGACCCAACTCCCCCGGCTCCCACCGGGCACCCTTGTCCACGAACGGGCCGTGCCGCCACGCCTGCGCCAGCGACACCTTCCCGCCCTCCACCTCGAACACCCGCCCCGTCACACCGGCCGATTCGACGCTGCCGAGCCACACCACCAGCGGCGAAACGTTCTCCGGCGCCATCGCATCGAACCCCTCGTCGGGCCGGGCCATCGAGGCGGCGAACACCTCCTCGGTCATTCGGGTCCGGGCTGAGGGGGCGATCGCGTTCACTGTCACGCCATACCGGGCCAGCTCCGCCGCAGCGACGACGGTCAAGCCAGAGATCCCCGCTTTCGCGGCCGAATAGTTGGACTGCCCGACACTGCCCAACAAGCCCGCACCGGAACTGGTGTTGATCACCCGCGCGTTCGGCATCCGACCGGCCTTAGCCTCCGCGCGCCAGTACTCCGCGGCATGCCGCAACGGCGCGAAGTGACCCTTGAGGTGCACGCGGATCACCGCGTCCCACTCCTCCTCGCCGAGGTTGACCAGCATCCGGTCCCGCACGAAACCCGCGTTGTTCACCAGCACGTCGAGCCGCCCGAACTGCTCCAGCGCCGTGCCGATCAACGCCCGCGCTCCGGCCCAGTCGGCGACGTCGTCGGTGTTGGCGACCGCCTTTCCGCCCAGCGCCTCAATTTCCGCCACCACCTGGGCGGCCGGACCGTCCCCGGTCGCGGAACCATCGAGGGCCACACCGACGTCGTTGACCACCACCCGCGCGCCCTCGCCCGCGAACGCCAGCGCGTGCGCCCGCCCGATCCCGCGGCCGGCGCCGGTCACGATCACCACCCGGTCCTGGCACAGAGTCATGAACCCTCCCGATCGACATCCGCGGCCGCCTGGAACGCGGGCACCTCACCACCGCCGTGCACCTTCAACGTCGCACCCGAGACGTAGGAAGCCAGCGGCGAAGCCAAAAACGCCGCACACCGGCCGACCTCTTCCGGCTCGGCCAGCCGCCCCAACGGCACCGTCTTCCCCACCGCTGCCACGTCGCTGCCGTAGTGCAGATGCGCCTGCTCGGTGCGCACCAACCCGACATCCAGCGCGTTGACCCGCACCTT
This sequence comes from Amycolatopsis sp. NPDC006125, assembly GCF_040614195.1. NCBI lineage: Bacteria > Bacillati > Actinomycetota > Actinomycetes > Pseudonocardiales > Pseudonocardiaceae > Amycolatopsis > Amycolatopsis sp. NPDC006125. Next base: position 10,069 of record NZ_JBEXTZ010000092.1, on the reverse strand, counting down.
CGGCGCCCACTCCACCGCCAAACTCGCGGTGAGGTTGTCCAGCCCCGCCTTCGCCGCCCCATACGCGGCCGTCCCCGGCGACGGGCGGGTCGCGGACACGCTGGAGATCATCACGATCGACCCGCCACCGTCCTGACGCTGCATCACCGCATTCGCCTGCTGCGCCACCAGCAACGGCGCCAGCAAGTTCAACTGCACGATCTTGTCGTGAAACCGCGGCGACGCCTCCGCAGCCGAGGCAAACGGACTGCCACCCGCGTTGTTCACCACCACATCCAGACGACCGTGCTCGTCCACGATCCGGCCGATCAGCGCCGACACCTGATCCGGATCACGCACATCGCAGGCGATGAACTGGCCCGCCGGTTCCTCCGGCTCGCGCCGGGCGCAGGTCACGACGTGCGCGCCGCAGTCCTGGAACACCCGCGTGATGCCGCGGCCCACGCCACGCACCCCACCGGTCACCAGGACCACGGCGCCGGCCAGGCCCAGATCGCTCTCCACACCCCCAAAACTAGAACATGTTCTCGTCAGGGACAAGGTCGCTGGTCTGGGCGCCGGTCACGCCGCACGAGAACTGGTTTCCACGCGGGTGCGGACCGCCCAGCGAGTCGCCGGGACCGTCCCCAGCCCGGCGGCGAGGAACACCCCGGCGAGCACGAACCAGCCGGGACGGCCCCAGGTGCCGACGAGCAGCGTCATCAGCGCCGGGCTCAGCATCTGCGCGCCGGCCTGAGCCGTGGCGGCCAGGCCCTGGTAGCGGCCGGTCGCGCCGGGCGGCGTCAGGTCGAGGGTGAGCGCCCACTTCGCAGCGATGAACCACAGCTCGCCCGCCAGGTGGGCGGCCGCGGCGAGCAGCACCAGGCCGACGGCGATGGCGCCGCTGCCGCCACCCGTCGCGGCGAACAGCAGGCAGGCCAGCGCGAGGGCGGCGCCCGACCAGACCGCCCGCGCGGCGCCGCGGCGCGGACCGGTGCAGCCGCGGCTCGCGACAACCTGCAGGAGCGCGACGCCGAGCGAGTTGACGATGACGACCACGCCCGCCAGCCCGGCGGGCAGGTGCGTGTCGCGGACCAGCCACAGCGGGAGCGCGGTCGAAACCAGGCCCCAGCACAGCGAAAGCAGGCCGGTCGTCGAGACGACCGCGAGGAACGCGGGATCGGCGAGCACGGTTCGCGGCTTGCGTGCCAGCGCGGCCGGCCGCACCCTCGGCACACGGGTGAGCAGCGCGGCGTAGGCCAGCGAGGTGAGCGCGTTGACCGCGATCAGGACGTGGAACGCGGCCGGGCTGCCCAGCGTCAGGCAGGCCGCTCCCGCCGCCGCGCCGACGGTGTAGCCGAGGTGGCTGGCGACCCGCTGCCGGGCCAGGTGCGCCACGCGGGTCTCCTCGTCGGCCAGCTGCGCGACGTAGGCGGTGCGGACCCCGGCGGTGGCGCGGTCGGCGGCCGTGTTGACGACCGCGACGGCCAGGAACACCGCGACGTGGTGGGCGAACACGAACGCGGCCATCGACACGCCCTCGACCGCGATCAGGGCGATCAGCAGCTCCCGCGGCCCGAGCCGGTCGGCCAGCGCGCCGACCGGTGTGGCCGCGAGCAGGCCCGCGCCGCCCGCGAGCATCAGCCCGAGGCCGACGACCGGGGCAGGCAGCCCGGCGACGGACGTGAAGTAGACCGCCCAGGTCGTGTACCACGCGCCGCCGCCGGCCGTGGTGACCAGCACGCCGAGCGCCAGCACCCGGAACGGGCCGGGCGGCGGGATCTGCTCGTGCCAGTAGCGACGCATCACATAGACCTATCACGTATCCGTGAAACGTGAAAGTCGATGGTAGAGTCTGGGGCGTGACCTCCCTCGGATGGACCAGCGCCGAGCAGCCGGTGGTGGCGACGGTGACCGGGCTGGCGCGCGAGCTGGCCGACCCGATCCGGCTGACCGTGCTGCAGCTGCTCGCGCACGAGGGGCCGCACGGGATGACCCAGCTGGCGGACGTGCTCGGCGTGAGCCCGGCGCGCCTGGGCAACCACCTGGCGAAGCTGCGGCAGGCCGGGCTGGTGGTGACGTCGCAGAGCGGGCGGCACGTCACCTACCGGCTGAAGGACCCCGCGATCACCGCGGTGCTGGACGCGCTGGCCGACTACGCGGGCGGCGCGCTCCCGCTGCCCGGACCGGCCGCGCCCCCGGAGCGGCTGTGCTACGACCACGCGGCCGGGCGGCTCGGGGTGGCCGTGCTGGACCACCTGCTGGCCGAGGACGCGCTCCGCCGCCGGGCCGACACCGACGAGCTGGAGCTCGGCCCGCGGGCGGCGGAGGTGCTGGCGCGGCTGAGCATCGACGCGGACTCGCTGACGGCGGGCCGCCGCAAGACGGCGACGAGCTGCCTGGACCGCACGCTGCGCCGTCCGCACCTGGGAGGAGCCCTCGGACACGCGATCCTGACCCGGCTGCGCACCGAGGGCCTGGTGGAGGTCGACGCGGACGGCCGAACGCTGACCCTCCGCCCCGACGCGGGTGAGCGGCTCAGCGATCTGCTGCCGGGGCTGGTGCTCGACCACTGACCGGGACCTCGCCCTACCTGGCGGCCGCGGAGCGGCCACCCCACTCGCCGCGTCGTGCAGAGCGGCAGCCGCAGGCCCAGCGGCCGACGGCTGGATCCCGGCACCCGGCGTGGAGGCCGGGTGCCGGGCCTGCGATCCCCGCGGCCTCGCCAACCTCAGGGCGCGATCGTCAGCGCGGCGATCCGCTCCCCGCGCAGCCGGAACCGGTAGCGCAGATCCACCTCCCCACCAGGAAAGTTCCCGGTCACGTGTTGCGTCACCGTCCACTCCCCCGCCGAGTGGGACGCCCCCGTCAGCGTGGCCGTGTACTGGTACTCCGTGGCCGCGCGGCGCAGCCACCTGTCGATCTCTTCCGTTCCGCGGTACGTCCGGCCGTCGTCGGTGACCACGGCGTCAGGGGTGAAGCCCGCGGCGCTCGGGGCGTCCAGGTAGTCGCGGATCGCCTGTGGCAGTTCGGTCATCGTTCTCCTCCTCAGACGGTCGGCACCGTGCCGCCGTCGATCGTGTGTTCCGCGCCCGTGATGGCGGCCGCCCGGCCGGACACCAGGAACGCCACCAGCTCGGCGACCTCCTCCGGCAGCGTCGGCCGTCCCAGCGGGATGCCGCCGAGCGCGGCCGTCAGCCGGTCCCACGCGGTCCGCTCGTCGACGCCGTCGGCCTCGGCCAGGCGCGCGACCAGGGCATCCGCCGCGGAGGTGCGGATCGCGCCCGGCGACACCACGTTCACCCGCACCCCGCGCGGCGCCAGCTCCTTCGCCAGCCCCTTGCTGTACGTGGTGAGCGCGGCCTTCGCGGCCGCGTACCCGAGCGTCGCCTCGAACAGCGGCAGCCGCCGCTGGATGGACGACACGTGCACGACCGCCCCGCCCGCCGCCACGTCCGGCAGCAGCGCCCGGTCCAGGCGCACCGCGGCCAGCAGGTTGAGGTCGAGCTCGTCCTGCCAGTGCCGGTCGGTCAGCGCCGCGAACCCGCCACCCGGCGCGGACGACCCGCCCACGGTGTGCACCAGGATGTCCAGCGCCCCGAACCGGTCGCGCACCTCCCGCACCACCGTCTCGACCCCGCCGGGCGCCGTGACGTCGGCGGCGACGAACGGGCCGTCGGCGTGGTCCGGGCGGGTGCGGGCGGTGGCCAGGACATCGGCGCCGGCGGCACGCAACCGGGCGACGACGGCCGCGCCGGTGCCCCGCCCGCCGCCGGTCACCAGGGCGCGCCGCCCCTCCAGAGATTCGTTCATGCCCGGCACACTCCGCCGTGACGGCGCGGGAGGGTCAAGCGCTGGACCCTCCCCCGGGGAGAGGGTGCAGAATCCGCTGGTGCTGACCATCGGCGAGTTCGCCAGGCTGACCCACCTGAGCATCCGCACGCTGCGCCGCTACCACGACGCCGGGCTGCTCGAACCCGCCCGCGTCGACCCGGCCACCGGCTACCGCTACTACGACGCGGCGCAGATCCCGGCCGCGCAGGTGATCCACCGGCTGCGGGAGCTCGACGTGCCGCTGCTCGAGGTGCGCCGCATCCTCGGCAGCCCCGACCCGGAAGCCCGCGCACTGCTGGTCGGCGAGCACCTGCGGCGGCTCGAGGACCAGCTGGAACGCACCCGCGCGGCGGTCACGTCGCTGCGCAGGCTGCTCACGCCCGAGCCCGGCGAGCTGGCGGTCGAGCTGCGCCGGACCCCGGCCACGACGGTCGCGGCCGTCGAGGGCACCGTCGCCGAGGCGGACGTGCTCGCCTGGTACGCGGGCGCGATGGCCGAGCTGGACGCGGTGGTGCCCGACCCGGCCGGCCCGCCCGGCGGCCTGTACGACAACGAGCTGTTCACCCACGGCCGCGGCCGGATGGTGGTCTACCTGCCGGTCGCCGAACCACCCGCACCGGCCGGGCGGGTGCGGCCGGTGACGCTGCCCGCCGCGGAACTCGCGGTCGCCACCCACCCGGGCGACCACGACACGATCGACGTCACCTACGGCGAGCTCGGCCGCTGGGTGGTGGACCACGCGCTCGCCGTGGCCGGCCCGGTGCGCGAGGTCTACCTCAGCGGCCCCAGGGACACCGCCGACCCGGCGGCGTGGCGGACCGAGATCGGCTGGCCGGTCTTCCGCGTCGCACCGGCCTGAGGAGTCCACAAGGGACGTGGCGCGGAATACTGGACCGGCACGCGGGGTTGACCCGGTGCAAGCCGGACTACTCGGTGAGAGGTGATGCGAGATGCGGACGTTCGTGCTGGCCGGCGGGTGCTTCTGGTGCCTGGACGCGGTCTACCGGACGCTGCGCGGGGTGCAGGACGTGGTGTCCGGCTACACCGGCGGCGACACGGCCCAGCCGTCGTACGAGCAGGTGTGCACCGGGCGGACCGGGCACGCGGAGGCGGTCGCGGTGACGTTCGACGAGACGGTCATCCCGGCCGAGGTCATCCTCGACGTGTTCTTCACCCTGCACGACCCGCGGCAGCTCAACCGCCAGGGCGCCGACGTCGGCACCCAGTACCGCTCGGCGATGTTCTACGCCGACGACGCGCAGCGCGCCGAGTTCGAAGCGGCCATCAAGCGCGCGGCGGACTGGTGGGACGGCGAGATCGTGACCACCCTGGAGCCGCTGGGCGAGTTCTACCGGGCCGAGGAGTACCACCAGGACTTCTTCGCCAAGAACCCCGGCCAGGGCTACTGCCTCGCGGTCGCACTGCCGAAGGTGAACAAGGTGCGCAAGTCCTTCGCGCAGTACGTCGCCTGACCTCAGCGTTCGACGAACGCGGCCAGCTTGGCCAGCGCCATCCGGGTCCCGGTCTCGTTGTCCTGCGGGGCGACCGAGGCCGGGACCCCGTCGTGCCGGATGACCACCTTCGTGCCCCCTTCGGCGTCGGTCAGGGTGGTCGTCATGGTCATCGTGCCCTGGGACGCCGGGTCGGGGCTGTCGAACTCGATCACCTCGACCACGCGCCGCCCCGGCTCGAGCACCGCGAAGTGACCGGTGTAGGTGTCGGTGGCGCCGCCGGACTTGCCGGCGCGGCCGGGGTCGTCGTAGACCAGCGACACCCGGAACCGCCCGCCCACGCGGGCGTCGAACTCGTGCACCCTGGCCGTCATCCCGTCCGGCACCCGCCAGGTCGCGATCGCCTCGCCGTCGACCAGGGCGCGGTAGACCTCCCGGCGCGGTGCGCGCACGAACCCGGAAACGCTCGTCGAAGTCATGACGACACCCTGGCGCGGCGGCCGGCGGGTGTCCAGCCTCCCGGCATCTCGTCCCAGGTGCGGCCGTCGAGGAGCCGCCCGCCCGCGTTGCGGGTCCGGCCGCCCACTGCTTGAACAGGAACGGGATCCCCGCGGCGGCACACCGGTCCCGCACCGGCCGGACCCACTCGGCCGCGCGTGCGGCCCCGGCTTGCCACCGGCGTAGACCCAGTCGAGCCCCGTCAGGTCCAGGTCCGGCGGCGGGCCGAGCAGCGGCTGCAGGGACAGGAACCGAACCGCGGCCGGGGTTTCGCGTGCTGGCGCGGCTCGCGCCGGAGCCGCTGCCGCACGTCTGGTGGGGCGTGACGATCGAGAGCGACGAGCAGGCCGGGCGCGCCGACCGCTCCTCCTCGGGCACGCGGGGTTGGAACAGGTCGGTCATCGAGCCGGTGAACACCAGCCGGGGCGCTCGCCGGCGCGACGGGACCGCCAGCCGCCCCGGGGCGCGGGGTGACGGCGAAACCCGGTCCGCTGGTGCGGGGATCGCCGTCGCGGGTGTGGGCGGGGCTGCCCATGGCCCGCAGCCGCCGCGCGAAGGCCATCGCGTAGCAGTTGTCGCATCCGGAGCTGACCCGATCGCAGCCGGTGCCCGGGTTCCACGTCGCGGTCTCGATGGTGCCGTCCCGCATCCTTCCATTGAACCCCCGACGCGAGGACTCTGGGGATTCCACGGCCGCGACGGCAAAGGAGCCAGCCATGTTCGCCAACGCAGACGAAGTCCTGCGCTACATCGCCGACGAGAACGTGGAGTTCGTCGACGTCCGGTTCTGCGACCTGCCCGGCATCATGCAGCACTTCACGGTGCCCGCCGCGGCCTTCGACGCCGACGCCTTCGAAGAGGGGATCGCCTTCGACGGCTCGTCCGTGCGCGGGTTCCAGTCGATCCACGAGTCGGACATGCTGCTGCTGCCCGACCCCTACACGGCGCGCGTCGACCCGTTCCGCACGGAGAAGACGCTGTTGATGAACTTCTTCGTGCACGACCCGTTCACCCGCGAGTCCTACAGCCGCGACCCGCGCAACATCGCCCGCAAGGCCGAGGAGTACATCAGCGAGTCGACCATCGCCGACCGCGCGTTCTTCGGACCGGAGGCGGAGTTCTACATCTTCGACTCGGTGCGCTTCGGCAACGTGGAGAACACCGCGTTCTACGAGGTCGACTCGGTGGAGGGCTGGTGGAACACCGGCCGCGACGAGGAACACGGCAACCTCGGCTACAAGACCCCGTTCAAGGCGGGCTACTTCCCGGTGTCGCCGCGCGACCACTTCGCCGACCTGCGCGACCAGATGGTGCGCAACCTGGCCGGCGTGGGCATCGAAGTGGAGAAGGCGCACCACGAGGTCGGCAGCGGCGGGCAGGCCGAGATCAACTACCGGTTCAACACGCTGCTGCACGCGGCCGACGACCTGCAGCTGTTCAAGTACGTCGTGAAGAACACGGCCTGGGAGCAGGGCAAAACGGTGACCTTCATGCCGAAGCCGCTGTACAACGACAACGGCTCGGGCATGCACTGCCACCAGTCGCTGTGGGACGACAATGGCCCGCTGTTCTACGACGAGGCGGGTTACGGCGGGCTGTCCGACCTGGCGCGGCACTACGTCGGCGGGATCCTGCACCACGCGCCGAGCCTGCTCGCGTTCACCAACCCGACGGCGAACTCCTACCACCGGCTGGTGCCGGGCTTCGAGGCGCCGATCAACCTGGTGTACTCGCAGCGGAACCGGTCGGCGTGCGTGCGCATCCCGGTGACCGGCTCGTCGCCGAAGGCCAAGCGGATCGAATTCCGCTGCCCGGACTCCTCAGGCAATCCGTACCTGGCGTTCTCCGCGATGCTGATGGCCGGGCTGGACGGGGTGCGCAACAAGCTGGAGCCGCCGTCGCCGATCGACAAGGACCTGTACGAGCTGCCGCCCGAGGAGGCGCGGGACGTGGCGCAGGTGCCCGCGTCGCTGGAGGCGGTGATCGACCGGCTCGAAGCCGATCACGAGTTCCTCCTCGCGGGCGGCGTCTTCACCGAGGACGTGATCGAGACGTGGATCGACTTCAAGCGCGAAACGGAGATCGACCCGCTGCGGCTGCGGCCGCACCCGTACGAATTCGCGCTCACCTACGACGTGTAGGTGTTGACCGCCGCGCGGCAGGGGCGGACCATGACCTCTCCCGGGTCTGAAAAGGAGCGGGAAATGACTTTCGTACAGGTCATCGAGTACAAGACCGAGCACCCGGAACAGATGAACGACATGATGGACCGCTGGCTGGCGGAGACGCGGGGCAAGCGGACCGCCACGCACGCGGTGCTGATGAGCGACCGGGAACGCCCCGGCACCTACATGGAGTTCGTCGAGTTCCCGTCCTATGAGGACGCCATGCGCAACTCGTCCCTGCCGGAGACGGACCGGTTCGCGAAGGAGATGATGGCCCTCTGCGAGGGCGACCCGGTGTTCCACAACCTGGAAGTGATGCGCGACGAGCGCCTCTGAGCGCCGCGCTCGCGACTCCGCGCGGACCGGCTCCCCGCCGGTCACGAACGCCTCCCGCGGGTGCTGCACCGACGCCGGCGAAAGGATGTCCCGCCCGAACAGCGCCGCGGTCAGCCAGACCGCCAGCACCCGCACCTTGCGTTCCCAGCTGGGCACGGCCGGCACGTGGTAGCCACGGTGCATGAGCCACGCCGGCAGCCCGGTGACGACGATCCGCCGGTACTGGAAGATGCCGCGGCCGAGGCCGAGCGTGGCGATCGCGCCGAGGCTGTGGTGCACGTACGGCTTCGGCGGGCGGCCGCGCAGCGTGGCGATGATGTCGCGCGCCAGGAGTTTGCCCTGCCGGTACGCGTGCTGCGCGTTGGGCACCGTCCGGGCGCCCGGCACGGGCGAGGCCGGCACCGCGGCGTCGTCACCGGCCGCCCACGCGTCCGGCACCGGCGCCGCCTCCGCGCCGGCCCGCAGGTCCGGCCGCACGACGATCAGGCCGCGCTCGTCCACCGGCAGGTCGGTGTGCCTGCCGGTGCCCGGGTTCGCGCCGTCGCCCGCGGTCCAGACGATCAGCTCCGAGTCGAACTCCTCGCCGCTGGACAACACGACGTGCCCGCCGACCGCCGAGGTGACCTGTTCAGGTGCACGCGCGCGCCGCGCTGCTCGAGGCCGGGTTGTGACGACCGGAGCGGCCCTGGTGCCGCGGATCACGTCAGCGGGACTGGAGCCAGTCGCGGTAGCGGGTGCCGTCTCGTCGGTGACCACCCGGCGGCCGTCGCCGGTCGCGGCGAGCGTGATGTGGCCCAGTTCGTCGGGCGGGACGACCTCGGGGCAGCCGACCTCGCGGGCGCCGCCCAGCGGGGCTTCGGTCGCGGCCTCGGCGACCGCGGCGGCGACCTCGGCAGAGCTGATCGGCTGGATCGGCGTGGACGGCAGGCGCACCGCCTGGTCGAGCCCCTCCTCGGTGAGCAGGTCGACGCCGGTGGCCCGCGAGTGCCCGGTGGCGTCGTGGCCCGCGGCGACGAGCCGGTCGACGACCTGGGAGCCGATGAGGCCGGTGCCGATGACCGCGATCTTCATGGGGCACTCGCGCCTGGCCGAGCTGCCCGGGGTGTCCGGACGTACCTGGCGAAGCAGCTGCAGTCGTTGTCCCGCGCGGGCTGGTCCACTCGGTGTGTTCGAGGCGGACAAGGCGTGGCGGGCCGCGCCGCGGCAGGTGTCGGTGGCCGACCTGGGCCGCATGGCCGGCACCGACTACGACGGCGACGCGCTGGGCCAGGTCGGGAAGTGGCTCAGCAAACCGTCCTAACCGGACTGCCAGTGCCAGCCCGAGCGGCGCAGCGCGTCGGCGCGGGCCAGGACGCTTTCCAGGCGCGCGGCGGATTCGGCCTTGTCCCAGTACCGGTCGGCGGCCGTGGTCTGGGCGTCGTGCTTGCGGTAGAGCACGCTCGGCTCGGCGATGAACTCCCCCGACGCCACCGCCTCGGCCGCCAGCAGCAGCCCGACGGTCTCCGCGCCGGTCAGCGCCGGCCAGCCGCCCAGCGCGCGCACCAGGTCCGTGTGCGCCGCGAACGTGTTGGCCTGCACGGACAACCGGTCGTCGAGCTGTTCGGCGTAGAACCGGCCCGGCGGGACCGGCCCGGGCGGCGGGTCGCAGGGTCCGGGCCGCGTCGAGCCGTCCGGCAGCAGGTCGACGCACGCCGAGGTGCACCACGCCATCCGGCCCAGCGCCTCGATGTCCCTGGCCAGCGCGCCGGGCAGCAGCACGTCGTCGGCGTCCAGGGTGCGCACCACCGAGCCGGTCGCCCGCGCCAG
>NZ_JBEXTZ010000091.1:0-32832 GCF_040614195.1 Amycolatopsis sp. NPDC006125 | reverse complement strand
TCCACAGCCTGCTTTTAGTCGCCGATCAGGCGTGTCAAGGTACTCTTTCCCGCCTTGACACGACTGCTCGGCGACTGAAACACACTCAGGGCCCGCCCCACGCTCAGCTCTCCAGCAGCACGATGCCGTCGTCGTCGGCGTAGAGCATGTCGCCGGGGTGGAAGGTGACCCCGCCGAAGCCGACCGGCACGTCGACCGCGCCGTTGCCCGCCTTGCTGCTCTTGCGCGGGTTGGTGCCCAGGGCCTTGATGCCGATCGGCAGCCCGGCGAGCATTGCGCTGTCCCGCACCGCGCCGTTGATCACCAGGCCGGCCCAGCCGTTCTCGACCGCCGAGCCCGCGATGAGGTCGCCGGTGAGCGCGGTGTGCAGCGAGCCGCGCCCGTCGACCACCAGCACCGCGCCCTCGCCCGGCGTGGCGAGCACCTGCTTGACCAGGCCGTTGTCCTGGTAGCACGAGACGGTCCGGACCCGGCCGGAGAACACCCGCTGCCCGCCGAACTGGCGGAACTGCGTGTCGCACACCCGGAGCTTGTCGCCGTGCTCGTCGACCAGGTCGGCGGTGGAGGAGGTCACTCGGATCGCCTTTCGTCGTGGTGGGCCTGCCGGATGGAGTCCAGCAGGCCGGGGAACCGCTGGTGGATCTCGTCCCGGCGCAGGCGCACGAAGCTGCCGTTGCCCGCGTCGCGCTGGTGGATGAGCCCGGCCTGCCGCAGCACCCGCCAGTGGTGGGTGCGGGTCGACTTGGCGACGGGCAGGTCGAACGAGGCGCACGCGTGCTCGCCGTCCGGCCGGTCCAGCAGGTCGACGACCACCCCGCGCCGGTGCCGGTCGGCCAGCGCCGACAGCACGGTGCCGAGATCGAGGTCCATCGCGTCCCCTTGTCGTAGGTACGAAGGTGATAGTACCTTGCCGGGCATGCTCATGGTCTTCGACATCAACGAAACCTTGCTCGACCTCGCGCCGCTGGACGACGTCCTCGGCGGCGAGGAGGTTCGCACGCGGTGGTTCGACCTGCTCATCCACACCGCGCTGGTGGTCACCGCGAGCGGCCGGTACCAGGACTTCGCGCAGCTCGCCGGCGCCTGCGCACGCGCCGTCGCGCCCGACGCGGACGTGCCACGGCTGGCCGCGACGCTGCGATCCCTGCCGCCGCACCCCGATGTGGAGCCCGCGCTGGCCGAGCTGCGCGACCAGGGGCACCGGCTGGTGGCGCTGGGGAACTCGCCGCAGGCGGTGATCGAGGCGCAACTCGCGGACCTCGGTTTCGACGCGATCTACTCGGCCGAGGCGGCGGGCGCGCTCAAGCCGTCCCCGGCGGCCTACGCACTGGTCGAACACGCCGGCGAGCCGCCGGTGATGGTCGCCGCGCACGACTGGGACATCGCCGGCGCGCAGGCCGCGGGAATGCGCACGGCCTTCGTCACCCGCGACGGCCGCCGCCCGCTGCCCGCACACGCGAGTCCGGATTGGACGGTCACGGATCTCGCCGACTGGGCGCGGAGCCTGCGCACCGCGTGACGTCGCCTGGGGAGAGAACACGGCTGCGTGGTGAACAAGGCGCCCGGAGTGGGCGCCTTGGTGCCGGGTGGCTGGCCCGCACTCGGAACGCCAACACACCACCCAGACAGCAAACACACCGCCCAGAACGGCAAACCCACCGCGCCGGCGTCAGTGCACCGGCGTGACGATCCCGTACTCGTGGATCTTCCGGTAGATCGTCGCGCGGGAGATGCCCAGCAGTTGCGCCGCGCGGGCCTTGTTGCCGCCCGCGTCCTCCAGGCTGCGCACGATCGCGTCGCGTTCCACCGCCTCGAAACGGTTCAGCGGGCGCCGGGCGATGGTGTGGTACTCGGCCGGCAGGTCGTTCGGCCGGATGGTCCCAGTGCGGCGCCGCTGGGTGATTTCCCGCAGCACCTGGTGCAGCTGCGCCGTGTTGCCCGGCCATGACGCCCGCATCAACAGGTGCATCGCCTCCGGTGAGCACGTGATCTGCCCGCCGTGCGACAGCTTGCTGAGGAACAGCGGCACCAGCTCGGCCAGGTCCTCCACGTGCCGCCGCAGCGACGGCACCCCGACCGTCCGCGGGAAGAACGCGAGCAGCTCCGCCAGCCGCGGGCTGCTCTCGGCCTCCGGCGTCAGCGTCAGCGCCACCCACGGCCCGTCCGGCCGCGGCACCTGCCGCAGCACGGCGACCAGCGCGCGCACGTCCTCGTCGCCCAGCCGGTCGGCATGCCGGATCACCAGCGTGTCCACCGGGTCGTCGAGCAGCTCGTGCCGCACGTCCCCGGCCCAGCCCGGTCCGGCCTCGGCCGCGTCGAGCGTGTGCAGCCGCCCGGCCGGGTTGCGCCGCCGGTGCACGCCCTGCGCCAGCGTGTGCTTCCCGACCCCGGGCTCGCCTGCCAGCACCAGCCACTCGCCGCGGACGAAGCTGCTGTCGACGGCGTGGCAGCTGCGCGACCACGTCGGCGCCGACCCGGCCACGCCGGGCAGGAACATCGGCACGGCGGGCAGTGTGACGCCCGCGCCCCCGTCGGTGTCGACCAGCTGCACCGACAGCACCCCGCCGGCGATCTCGCCGGTCCGCTCGCCCGCCACACGACGGCAGTACATCCGCACCTTGCCGCCGCTGGACAACACGATCGTCTCGGTGGCGCGCCGGGCCGCGGACAGCGCCTGCTTGGCGTGCCCGAGCACGAGCGACTGGTCGGCCGGGTCGAGGAGCTGGCGGGCGGCGTCGTTCATCATCACCACGTCGTCGTTGAACGCGATCACGATCCCGGTGGTGCGGCGGCAGGCCTGCAGGTAGGTCTGGAACAGCACCAGCTCGCGCATGGTGCTGTGGGTGAGCAGCGCCTGCCGGATCTGCTCGGCGGTCGACCTGGCGAGCGCGACGAGCAGCCCGCCGGCGTCCTTGCGCCAGCAGGTCAGGTCCACGGCGCCGATCGTCTTGCCGGAAATCGGGTGCTGGATCGGCACGCCCGCGCACGCCAGGTTCTCCAGGTTCTCCGCGTAGTGCTCGTGCCCGAACACCTGCGTCGGCCGCCCGTCGGCGAGCGCGGTGCCGATCCCGTTGGTGCCGACGAACTTCTCGCCGTAGCTGAACCCGGGCGCCAGCTCCACGCTCTGCAGGTGCCGGTGCAGGTCGTGGTCGCCGGTGCGCTGCGTGAGCACGACGCCGGACTGGTCGGTGAGGATCATGCTGATCGGCTGGCCGTCGAGCTGGTCGCCCAGCCGTTCCAGCACCGGTTGCGCGCCGCGGATCAGCGGAGTGTCCAGGTTCTGGTCGCCGGTGTAGGGCAGGTCGATGCGGTCCGCGGGCACCTGGAACTCGCGGGAGCGCCACCAGGACGCGAGGATCGCCTCGCGGACCTGCCCGGGCTCGACCGCTTCGGCCGTCAGGAACCGCAACCGGGTGCGCGCCAGCTTGACGTCGTCGAGCACCGCGCCGCCCCGGTCGTGGTCCACTCTGACCTCCTGCCGCTGCCCCGCACAGGGTAGTCCGGACACCGCCGTTGTGTCCTGGGTCACAAGGTAGCCGCCCGGTCGGTCGCACCGCGTCTCAAATTGAGACACGCCCCCGTGCCGGCCGGGCGTGGGATGGGTGCATGCCCGAGGAAACGTACAACCCGTGGACGGTCGTGAACGTCGTGTTCCACCACCTCGTCGACCAGGGCCTGCACCCCACCCTCGGGGACGGGCACCCGGGCGACCCGGCGGCGGAACTGCTGCGCGCCCTCGGCATCACGCCGGAGGCCGAGGGCGACGCCCGGCAGAAGGCCGCGGTGCACGACCACCTCGCCGAGCTGCGCCGATCCGTCTTCGGCGAACCTGAACCGCCTGTCTCATATTGAGACCCGCACGCGCGGGCGCCCGGCCTCCAATAGACGGTGTAGGACTTGTGCCCACCTAGGAGTGATCATGAGCCGCCAAAGTGTGGCGAGAGCCCACCAGAAGATCCAGGAACTGTCCTGGGAACCGGCCTACCACGAGCCGGTGTCGCAGTACGGGACGGACTACACGTTCCGCAAGGCGAAGAAGAAGGATCCGCTCAAGCAGGTCCTGCGGTCCTATTTCCCGATGCAGGAGGAGAAGGACCACCGCGTGTACGGCGCCGAGGACGGCGCGATCCGCGGCAACATGTTCCGCCAGGTCCAGGAACGCTGGCTGGAGTGGCAGAAGTTGTTCCTGAGCATCATCCCGCTGCCGGAGATCTCCGCGGCGCGCGCGATGCCGCTGCTGTTCCGCACCGTGCCGAACCCCGAGCTGCACAACGGCCAGGCGATCCAGATGATCGACGAGGTCCGGCACTCGACGATCCAGCAGAACCTCAAGCGCCTGTACATGAACAACTACATCGACCCGGCCGGCTTCAACTCGAGCCTGCGCAACTTCCAGAACGATTACTGCGGCACGATCGGCCGCCAGTTCGCGGAAGGCTTCATCACCGGTGACGCCATCACCGCCGCGAGCATCTACCTGACGATCGTCGCCGAGACCGCGTTCACCAACACGCTGTTCGTGGCCATGCCGGCGGAGGCTGCGGCCAACGGCGACTACCTGCTGCCGACCGTCTTCCACTCGGTGCAGTCCGACGAGTCCCGGCACATCAGCAACGGTTACGCCACGCTGCTGATGGCGCTGTCCGACGAGAGCAACCACCAGCTGCTCGAACGCGACCTGCGCTACGCCTGGTGGAACAACCACGCCGTGGTGGACGCGGCGATCGGCACGTTCATCGAGTACGGCACCAAGGACCGCCGCAAGGACCGCGAGTCCTACGCCGAGATGTGGCGGCGCTGGATCTACGACGACTACTACCGCAGCTACCTCGTGCCGCTGGAGAAGTACGGCCTGGTCATCCCGCACGACCTGATCGAGGAGGCCTGGAACCGCATCTGGAACAAGGGTTACGTGCACGAGGTCGCGCAGTTCTTCGCCACCGGGTGGCTCGCCAACTACTGGCGCATCGACCCGATGACCGACGAGGACTTCGAGTGGTTCGAGCACAAGTACCCCGGCTGGTACGACAAGTACGGGAAGTGGTGGGAGAACTACAACCGGTTGTCCGTGCCGAACGGGCACCACCCGATCGTCGCCGAGGACGTCGACTACGTGTACCCGCACCGGTGCTGGACGTGCATGGTGCCGTGCCTCATCCGCGAGGACACCGTGATCGACAAGGTGGACGGGCAGTGGCGCACCTACTGCTCGGAGCCGTGCCGGTGGACCGACGCCGAGGCGTTCCGCCCGGTCTACCAGGGCAGGCAGACGCCGAACATGGGCCAGCTGGTCGGCGCCCGCGAGTGGGAGACCCTCTACCACGGCTGGAACTGGGCCGACGTCGTCTCCGACATGGGCTTCGTGCGCGACGACGGCAAGACGATGGTCGCGCAGCCGCACCTGGACCTCGACCCGAAGAAGATGTGGACGCTGGACCACCTGCGGCGCATGCCGGAGGTGCAGAGCCCCAACGTGCTGCTCAACCAGATGACCGACGACGAGCGGTCGGCCTTCATCGCCGACTACAACCGCCAGGGACCGGCCGGGCGGCCGGCGCCGGCGAACTGACGCCCGCTGCGGGCCCCGGGCGCACCGGGGCCCGCGCGCCGGGACACGAAGGGGTGTCGATGGGCGACAAGCACGTGGTGCGCTTCGAGCCGGTGGGGATCGAGATCGAGGTCGACGAGGACCAGACGATCCTCCGCGCCGCCGCCGAACAGGGCGTGATGCTCATGCACGGCTGCAAGGAGGGGCAGTGCGCCTCGTGCAAGTCGTTCATCCTCGACGGCGACGACGTGGAGCACGAGAGGTACTCCACGTTCGCGCTGCCGGACTTCGAGAAGGAGGAAGGGTTCACGCTGCTGTGCCGGGCGCACGCGTACGAGGACCTGACCATCGAACTGCTCAACTACGACGAGGAGATGATCCACTCCGGACTGCCGATCCGGACCGCGGTGGCCGAGGTTGTGGCCAACGAGCCGGTCACGCACGACATGCGTCACCTCGTGCTGAAGCTGGTCGAACCGGCCACGCTCAAGTACTTCCCCGGCCAGTACCTGGACTTCGCGGTGCCCGGCACGGACCAGACGCGCTCGTTCTCCATGGCCGGCCTGCCTGCCGACGGGCACCTGGAGTTCGTGGTCAAGATCTACCCCGGCGGCCTGTTCTCCCAGTTCCTGGACACCGGTGTCGCGGTCGGTGACCGGCTCGAGGTGACCGGGCCGTTCGGGGTGTTCACCCTGCGGGACGCGCCCGGCGCGCCACTGGTGTTCGTCGGCGGCGGGGCCGGCATGGCGCCCATCCTGTCGCTGCTGCGGTCGATGGCCGCCCGCGGCGGCGAGGTGGCGGCGCGCCGGACCACGTTCTACTACGGCGCCCGCCGCAAGCAGGACCTCTGCTTCGAGGCGGAGCTCCACGAGCTGGAGCAGACCCTGCCCGCGTTCACCTACGTGCCCGCGCTGTCCGAGCCCGGCGACGACGACTGGGACGGCGAGACCGGGCTGATCACCGACGTCGTGCGCCGCCGGGAGACGGATCTCGCCGGCGCCGACGCCTACGTGTGCGGTCCGCCGCCGATGGTCGAGGCGGCCCTGGAACTGCTGCCCGCGCTCGGGGTCGCGGACAAGCGGATCTTCTACGACAAGTTCACCACCACCGGCGACGAGTGAAGGAACAAGCCGATGACAGCGACGCAGGAACGCAGCGTGCCCAAGCCCGTCTTCACCGACGCCGAAGCGGGCGCCAAGGTCTTCCCGGACTCCGGGGCGCGCCGGTTCAACTACTTCAACCCGGCGAAGCGGAAGCAGAGCCACTACGAGGACGTCACCGTCGAGGTGCAGCCCGACCCGCGGCACTACCTGGCGCAGGGCTGGCTGTACGCGTTCGCCGACGGGCGTGGCGGCTACCCGCTCGAATGGACCGTGCTCAAGGCGTGGGGCTCGGACCGGCCGGTGCCGGAACGCGGGCCGGGCTCGGGCGGCAAGGGCTACGACTGGCCCGCGCTGGGCTGGCACGAGTTCCGCGACCCGAACGAGGAGTGGGAGCTCACGCTCTACCGCTACAACGCCAACGTGGTGCGCCAGCTCAACCAGAACATCGAGGCCGCCCGCCAGTCGAACGCCTTCGACCAGTGGAACCGCAACTGGACCCAGTTCGTGGCGCAGCACGTCGGGGCGTGGATGCACGTCGACCACGGGCTGGGCCTGTACCTGTTCGCCAACGCCAACCGGCGCGCCCCGACGAACATGCACAACAACGCGATCTCGGTCAACAGCATGCACAAGATCCGGGCCGCGCAGGACCTGGCGCTGTACAACCTCACCCTCACCGAGGAGATCGAGGGCTTCGACGGCGCCGCGCACCTGGCGACGTGGAACGACGACCCGGCCTGGCAGGGCGTGCGGGAGGTCGCCGAGCAGCTGACCGCGATCGACGACTGGTGCGAGGCCGTCTTCGCCGCCAACATCGTGTTCGAACCGCTGGTGGGGGAGCTGTTCCGCAGCAACCTGGTGCAGCAGGCGGCGCCGGCCAACGGCGACTTCGTGACCCCGACCCTGATCGGGGCCGAGGAGTACGACTACGCCGAACGCGACCTGCGCTACACGCGCGCCATGTTCGAGCTGCTGGTCGGCGACCGCGAGTTCGCCGAGCACAACACGAAGATCATGCAGGACTGGCTGAGCACCTGGGTGCCGCGCTGCGTCACCGCGGCCAGGACGCTGCAGCCGCTGTGGTCGCAGCCCGACGCCAAACCGTCCCGCTTCGAGGACGGACTCGACCGCGTGAAGAGCCGCTTCGGCGGCATCCTGTCCGACCTGCGTCTGCAAGCACCGAAGGAGCTGGCCCAGTGACTACCCAAGTGCGCGCCGAGAGCCCGTTCAAGTCCGACAACACCGCGTCCAACATGTGCGGCTTCACCTTGATGAACAACCAGGTCGGCGTGATCGTGGCCGAGGTGATGGGGACCAAGGACAACGTGCGGATCACCCACTTGCCGTCGATGATCCGCGTGGACGCGAAGAACCGGATGGACGTGGTCTACAGCGAGATCGACGAGGCCGCCGGCGAGGAGGAGGGCTGGTTCAACTCCGCCGAGTTCGAGGAGAGCATGTCCACCCACTACGGGCGGATGGTGCACCTGGACGATCGCACGATCATGTTCGCCAACCCCGAGGACGCGGCCGAGTACCTCGACTTCGACCTCAAACCGATCCGCTGACGCCGACCACCACAACGGAGTGAGGGCAGGAGAATGTACGAAAAGGACGGCGAGAAGTACTTCGTGGTCGACGGGCACACCCACTTCTGGGACGCCAGCCCGGAGAACTGGGTCGAGGGGCAGGAGGAGTACGCCAAGGGCTGGATCGAGTGCTTCCACGCCTACCAGGGCCTCGGCCCGGCCGACACCCACTGGCCGATCGACCGGTTCCAGAAGTACTCCGAGGAACTGATGATGCACGACCTGTTCGAGGCCGGGCACGTCGACGTCGCGATCTTCCAGCCGACGAACCTGCGGCAGTGGTACCGCAACGGGTTCAACACGACCGAAGCCGACGGGGCGCTGGCCGAGAAGCACCCGGGCAAGTTCCTCGTCAACACCTACTTCGACCCGCGTGAGGGCGACGCGGGCATGAAGGCGTTCGAGGAGCGGGTCAAGCGCTACGGCTGCAAGGGCGTCAAGCTCTACACCGCCGAGTGGCTGGGCGACTCCCGCGGCTGGAGCCTGAAGGACCCGGAGGCGTTCCGCTACCTGGAGAAGTGCGAGGAGCTGGGCGTCAGGAACGTCCACGTGCACAAGGGCCCGACGATCTGGCCGCTGGACAAGGACGCGTTCGACATGTCCGATGTGGACCGCGCCGCGACCAGCTTCCAGGGGCTCAACTTCATCGTCGAGCACGTCGGACTGCCGCGCATCGAGGACTTCTGCTTCATGGCCACGCAGGAGCGCAACGTCTACGCCGGCCTCGCGGTCGTCGTCGGCGGGCTCATGCACGCCCGGCCGAAGTTCTTCGCGAAGGTGATGGGCGAGCTGATGTTCTGGCTCGGCGAGGACAAGCTGATCTTCGGCGCGGACTACGCGATCTGGGAGCCGAAGTGGCAGGTCGAAGGATTCGTCGACTGGCAGATGCCGGCCGACGAGGAGTTGTCCGACTTCGCGCCGCTGACGGTGGAACAGAAGAAGAAGATCCTCGGGCTGAACGCCGCCCGGCTCTACGACATCGACGTGCCCGAGGAGCTGCGGCTCGAGGCGCCGAAGGTGGTCGAGCCCGTCGGCGTGCCGAACCCGTGACCGCGCTGGAGGAGGTCCGCGCCTGCCACGCCGCGGTGTGGCAGGCGCTGGGCACGGTCCGCGACCCCGAGCTGGACGAACCGCTCACCGACCTCGGGTTCGTCGCGCGGTGCGCGGTGGACGGCGGACGGGCGGCCGTCGAACTGCGGTTGCCGACCTACTTCTGCGCGCCGAACTTCGCGTTCCTCATGGTCGCCGACGCCTACGACGCCGTGTCCGCGGTGCCCGGCGTCACGAGCGTCGAGGTCCGGCTGGTCGACCACTTCGCGGCCGAGACGATCAACCGGGGCGTCGCGGCACGGGCCGGGTTCGTCGCCTCGTTCGCGGGCGAGGCGGTGAACGAGCTCGACGAGCTGCGGGCCACCTTCGTCCGCAAGGCGGTGCTCGCCGGCACCGACCGGGTCTGCCGGGCGCTGCGGAAGTCCGGTGTGGACGGTGACCGGCTGGCGCGGATGACGCTGGGCGAGGTGCCCGCGGGCCCGGACCGGGAACGGCTCCGGGCCAGGCGCCGGGAACTCGGGCTGCCATGCGGGGACGGCGACCCGCTGCTGGTCGACCCGGAGACCGGCGAGGCGGTGCCGCCGTCGGACGCGGCGCGGCACCTGGGATTCGCGCGGCTGACGCGGGCCGGTCAGGAGGCCAACTCCGGGGTCTGCCGGGACATGCTGCGCGTGCGGTACCCGCACATCGGAGAACAGGAGGGCGCACGATGAAAGCGGTGCGGCTGCACGCCTACCACCAGCAGCCGGTGATCGAAGACGTTCCGGAACCGCAGGCGAAGGAACCCTTCGACGTCGTGGTGAAGATCGGCGGCGCGGGTGTGTGCCGGACCGATCTGCACATCATCGAGGAGCAGTGGGCGGAGAAGTCGGGCGTCACGCTGCCCTACACGATCGGGCACGAGAACGCGGGCTGGGTGCACGAGATCGGGCCGGGCGTGACCAACGTGGCGGTCGGCGACACGGTGATCCTGCACCCGACGCCGACCTGCGGGCTGTGCCACGCCTGCCGCGCGGGCAACGACATGCACTGCGAGAACTCGGTCTTCCCCGGCATCGACTCCGACGGCGGGATGGCCGAGTACCTGCTCACCTCGGCGCGGGCGTGCATCAAGCTCGACCCCAGCACGCAGCCCGCCGACGTCGCGGCGCTCGCGGACGCCGGGATCACCGCCTACCACGCGGTGCGCAAGGCGGTGCCGCAGCTGTACCCCGGCACGGTGTGCGTCGTCAACGGCGCCGGCGGGCTCGGGCACATCGGCATCCAGTCGCTGCGCGCGCTAACCGCGGCCACCGTGGTGGTCGTCGACCGCAACGCCGAGGCGCTCGAGCTCGCGGCCGAGCTCGGCGCGGACCACACGGTGCTGGCCGACGGCAAGCAGGTCGACGCGGTGCTGGACCTGACCGGCGGCAACGGCGCCGAGGTCGTGCTCGACTTCGTCGCCGAGCAGGGCGCCCAGCAGGACGCCTTCGCGATGACCCGGCGGGGCGGCTCGCACTTCGTCATCGGCTACGGCGGCAACATCGACATCCCGACGATCGACATCATCTCCACCGAGCGCAACGTGATCGGCAACCTGGTCGGCACCTACAACGACCTGGTGGAGCTGATGGTGCTGGCGCAGGCCGGGAAGGTCACGCTGCACACGAAGAAGTACCCGCTGGACGCGGCACTCGACGCGCTGGCCGATCTGGACGCCGGCCGCGTGCGGGGCCGGGCGATCCTCACCCCCTGACCACTCGCAGCGGAGGAGTGACGAAACGATGGCGAAGGAACTGCGGTTCGGCGCGGATGCCCGCGGCCTGCTGCTGTCCGGTGTGGACAAGCTGGCCGAGGCCGTGAAGTCCACGCTGGGTCCCAAGGGGCGCAACGTGATCATCGAGAAGATCACCGGTTCGCCGGTGGTCACCAACGACGGCGTCACGATCGCCAGGGAGATCCACCTGAAGAACCAGTTCGAGAACATGGGCGCGCAGCTGGTCAAGGAAGCCGCGATCAAGACCAACGACGTGGTGGGCGACGGGACCACCACGGCGACGGTGCTCGCCCAGGCCATCGTGCGGGAGGGCATGGCGGCGATCGGGCGCGGCGGCAACCCGGTGCTGGTCAAGCGCGGCATCGACCACGCCGTCGGCCGCCTCGTCGACCACCTGGAGAAGGTCGCGCACCCGGTGGTCACCGAGCACGACTACGCCCGGGTCGCGGCCATCTCCGCCAACGACGACGACGCGGTCGGCGCGGTCATCGCCAAGGCGCTGCACACCGTCGGCGACACCGGTGTGGTCACCGTCGAGGAGGCCCCGCGGATCGGGATGACCGTCGACTTCGTGGAGGGTTTCGAGTTCGACAACGGCTACCTCTCGCCGTACCTGGTCACCGACCCGGGCCGGCTGGAGGCCGTGCTCGACGACCCCTACATCCTGATGTGCAGCGAGAAGATCACCAAGGTGCAGCAGCTGATGCCGTTGCTGGACAAGGTGATGCGCGCGCCGCGGCCGCTGGTGGTGATCGCCGAGACGGTCGAGGGCACCGCGCTGAGCATGCTGGTGCACAACCACGTCAACGGCACGTTCCAGGCGTGCGCGATCCGGGCGCCCGGCTTCGGCGACCGGCGGTTGCACAAGCTGGAGGACCTCGCCGCGGTCGTCGGGGGCGCGGTGCTGTCCCGGCACTCCGGGTTCACGCTGGAGACGATGACGCTGGAGCACCTCGGGCGGGCCCGGCAGGTGCGGGTGACCGAGAACAAGACGACCGTCGTCGACGGGGCGGGCTCGGCCGACGACGTCGAGTTCCGCGTCACCCAGCTGCGCGCGGAGCTGGAGCGCGCCCAGTTCGGCGTGGACGAGGACGTCCTGACCGAACGCATCGGCGCGCTGACCGGGAAGGTCGCGATGATCCACGTCGGCGCGGCCACCCCGGCCGAGCTGAAGGAGTTGCAGCACCGGGTCGAGGACGCGTTGTCCGCGACCAGGGCGGCCATGGCGGAGGGCATCGTCGCCGGTGGCGGGGCGGCGTTGCTGCACGCCGAGAAGGTGCTGGCCGACACCGGCCTGGCCGGCGACTACGCCACCGGGGCGGAGATCGTGCGGCGGGCGCTGGCCGAACCGGCGCGGCTGATCGCGGCCAACGCCGGCTACCCGGCCGACGAGGTGGTGGCGCGCACGCGTGACCTGGGCGAGGACGAGGGGTTCGACGCGCTGCTCGACCGCTACGGCAACATGATCGAGATGGGGATCATCGATCCCTTGCGGGTGTGCCGCTCGGCGCTGCAGAACGGCGCGTCGGTGGCCGGGCTGCTGCTCACGACCAACTCGCTGGTCGCCGAGGAGCAGACCCCGTGGGGCGGCAGCCCCGCGCTGATGACCGAGTTCGGTCCGCTGGACGAGGGGCTGCACCAGCCCTCGCCCGATTCCTCTACGCCGCAGTCGCTCGGGATGGGCCCGTCGGTGGGCTGATCTCCCGTGCCCGTGAGGTGGAACGTCATGTCAGAGACAACGCAGAGCACCAACGTCCATCCGGAAACCGTTCCCCACGTCCAGGACCTGCGGGCGATCGTCGAATCGCCCGGCCACCCGGCGAGCGTCGTGGTCGGCGCGGGCGGTGATCCGCTGATCCTGGCCCTGCCGATCTTCGCGGTCGGGTCGCTGGCACTGGGCATCGCGCTGACCGGGGTGATGCTCCCGCTGGCCGCGCTCGGCGCGGTGCTGCCCATCGTGCTGTTCGCGACCGGCGTCGGCCTGGTCATCTCCACGGTGTGGGCGCTGCTGCTGGGGCAGACGATGGTCGCCGGCATCACCGGCACGTTCGCCGGGTTCTGGCTGAGCCTGGGCGGGTTGCTGCTCGGCCTGACGCACAACTGGTTCGGGCTGCTGCCCGAGGTGGCGGTCCAGACGCAGGAGATGTTCTTCATCTGCTGGGCGTGCCTGTTCGTGTTCCTCCTGGTGCCGTGCCTGCGGCTGCCGGCGGTCTACCCGCTGATCGTCGGGCTCGTGGTGGCCGCGCTGGCGCTGGCCGCGACGGCGCTGCACGTTGGCGACGCGACGCTGTTCGAGTTCTCCGGGTACGTGGTCCTGGCGTTCGCCGCGCTCGGGTTCTACGCCTTCGTGAACGTCGGGCTCACCGCGATGGGGGCTCGCGAACCCTTCCCGCCGCTGGGCAGGCCGCTGCTGTCCTGACGGCGGACGCGAGCGTGCGCCGGGAGCCGGCCGCGACTCCCGGCACACGCGCCCACACCGCAACGGCAGATGGGCAAACACGCCGCCCCCACGGGCAAACACGCCGCCCCAGCCGGTGTGTTTGCCCGTCCGGGTGGGGTGTTTGCCGGTCCGGGTGGGGTGTTTGCCGGTCCCGTCAGGCTCCGGGCAGCGGCACGCGCAGGCTGGACGTCCCGGTGAGGTCCAGCCACGCCGACTCCGGGCCGCGCACCAGCTTCAGCACCACGGCGTCGCAGCCGGCGCAGCGGGCCACCAGGCCCGGCGCGTGCCGGTAGACGCGCAGCGACGCGACCGCGTCGACGCGGCCGCAGGTCACGCAGCGGGTCATCGCGGCGGTGATGTCCACGGCGAAGATCTCGCCGGCCGGGCCGGCCAGGGCGTTGCCGTCTTCGAAGGGCTCGCTCATGTCAGCTCCCGCTGGGCCCGAAGCGTTCGGTCTTGACGCGCCGCGGATCGTGGCCGAGCGCGACGAGCACGTTGGCCACCGCCTCGACGAACCCGGTTGGCCCGCACACGTAGCACTGCGGCCCGAACTCCGCGGGCCAGCCCGCGGTGTTGACGTCGGCCACCCCGATCCGGTGCGGCTCGCCCGGCCAGTCCGCCGGGCCCTTGCGCGTGTAGACGAACGTGACGTCCAGCCCGGCCTCCGGGCGGCGCAGCTCGCCGGCGTAGTACACGTCCTCCGGGGTGCGCACCGAGTACAGCAGCTTGAACGGCGCCCGGCTGCCTGCCTGGCGCCGGGCGCGGATCATCGCCATCAGCGGCACGATCCCGGCGCCGCCCGCGACCAGCAGCACCGGATCGGGTGACGCCGGCCGCCACACGAACCACCCGCCCACCGGGCCGCGCAGCTCGACGGGGTCGCCGGGCGTGAACACCTCGGTCAGGAACGGCGACACCTCGCCGCCGGGCACCCGCTGCACGGTGATCTCGACGCGCTCGCCGTCGGCGGGCGCCGCGATCGAGTACGTGCGCGTGGTGCTGTAGCCGTCCTCGGCGGTGAGCCGGACGTCGACGTGCTGACCGGCCAGGTGCCCCGGCCAGCCGGGCACGTCCAGCACGAGGGTGCGCGCGGTGGGCGTCTCGTCCCGCACCTCGGCGAGCCGTCCGACTCGCCACGCCAGCTTCCCCTGGACCACGTCAGTCCCCCTGGTAGCGCTGCTCGCGCCACGGGTCGCCGTAGCTGTGGTAGCCCGCGGCCTCCCAGAAGCCCAGGTCGTCGTCGAGCATCAGCCGCAGGCCCTTGACCCACTTCGCCGACTTCCAGAAGTACAGGTGCGGCACCAGCAGCCGGGCCGGGCCGCCGTGCTCGGCGGGCAGGTCCTCGCCCTCGAACTCGTAGGCGATCCACGCCTGGCCGTCGAGCAGGTCCTCCAGCGGCAGGTTCGTCGTGTACCCGCCGTGCGACTCGACCATCACGTAGTCGGCGGCCGTGTCCACGTCCTCCAGCAGGGTGTCCAGCGAGACGCCGCGCCAGGTGGTGCCGAACTTCGACCACCGCGTCACGCAGTGGATGTCCACCGTCGGCGTCTCCGACGGCAGCGCCTTGAGGTCCGCCCACGTCCACTCGTGCTTCTGCCCGGTCTCGGTGGTGACCGTGAAGCGCCAGTTCTCCAGCCGCACCCGGGGCGTCGGCCCGGCGGAGAGGACGGGGAAGTCCTCCACCAGGTACTGCCCCGGCGGCAGCTTCTCGTCCGCCGATCGCGCCCGGCCCTGGAACCCGGGAGTCACAATCCCCATCTGCTTCCCCTTCCTCGTCCCGCGAGTCTAAGCCGTGCTTTACTAGAACGTGTTCTAGTCGCCGGAGACGGGAGGCCGCTGTGCGGTTCGGGGTCGTGTTGTTCACCAGTGACCGCGGGATCACGCCGGCCGCGGCGGCGAAGGCGGCCGAGGACGCCGGGTTCGACTCGTTCGCGGTGCCGGAGCACACGCACATCCCGGTCCGGCGGGAGGCGGCGCACCCGGGCACCGGCACCGCCGAGCTGCCCGACGACCGGTACCTGCGCACCCTGGACCCGTGGGTCGCCCTGGCCACAGCGGCCTCGGTGACGACGCGGATCACCCTGTCGACCGCGGTCGCGTTGCCCGCCGAGCACGACCCGATCACCCTGGCCAAGACGATCGCCTCGCTCGACCACCTGTCCGGCGGCCGGGTGGTGCTCGGCGCCGGGTTCGGGTGGAACGTCGACGAGCTGACCGACCACGGCGTCCCGGCGGGGCAGCGGCGCACGGTGGTGCGCGAGTATCTGGAGGCGATGCGGGCGCTGTGGACCGACGAGGAGGCCGCCTACGAGGGCGCCCACGTCCGGTTCGGCCCGTCCTGGGCGTGGCCGAAACCGGTCGGCGAGGTGCCGGTGGTGATCGGCGCGGGCGGCACCGAGCGGACGTTCGCCTGGATCGCGCGCTCCGCCGACGGCTGGCTGACCACGCCCCGGGACCACGAGCTGGACGACAAGGTGCGGCTGCTGCGCAAGATCTGGCAGGACGCGGGCCGGGCGGGCGAGCCGCGGGTGGTCGCGCTCGCCGGGCGGCCGGACGAGGAGGTGGTCGCGCACTGGCGGTCGCTCGGGGTGACCGAGGTGCTGTTCGGGCTGCCGGACCGGGATGCCGGCCAGGTGGCGGCCTACATCGCGAAGCTGGGGGAGCGGCTGCGGCTGGGCTGATCAGGCGCGGGACCGGTAGGCCCGCATCTTGTGCCGCGCCCCGCAGATGTCCATGCTGCACCAGACGCTGTTGCCGGCCGGGGAGCGGTCGTAGAACAGCCACCGGCACTCCGGCGCTCGGCACGGCTTCAGCCGCCGCGCCCGGCCTGTCACCGCGGCGCGGAACAGCACGTCGAGCAGCCGCGCGATGAGGCCGTCGACGCCCTCGCCCGCCGGGGCCAGCGCGGGACCGGGCCAGCGCGGCCCGGCGACGGTCGCGGCCGCGAAGGCGTTCAGCTCGGCCGCCACGTCCACGCCGTCCAGGTGGTCGCGCAGCGTCTCGCGGAACCGGACCAGGCGCGCCAGATCCCGCTCGTCCAGGGTCAGCTCGCCCAGCCGGTGCTCGGCCAGCCAGTCGCGGGCCGACCCGGGCGTGCCGAAGTGGTCCTCGCCGTAGAGGAAGCGCGCCGAGTTGCCGAACACCTCGAGCGGACGCAGATCGTCCGGCGCGGCGGGGCGCGAGTAGGCCATACCGGCAGGTTACCTACCCCGCCGGCCGCCCCACCGCTACGAACACGCAGACCGCCAGCACCAGCAGGTTGACCGCGCTCGTGCGGTACTCGCGCAGCTTCGCATGGCTGATCGCCGCCCCGGCCATCACGACGGCGAGCCCGATCGCGGCGGCGGGCGTGAGCACGGGCGCGATCCCGGTCGCACCGGGCAGGATCAGCCCGAGCACCGCGGCCAGCTCCGCGGCGGCGACCACCCGGATGACGGGCAGCGGGAAGAACACCACCCCGGTCTGGCCGGTGTCGAGCATCCGCTGCTTCGACTGGGTGGACTTGAGCAGTCCGGACACCGGACACCAGGAACAGCGCCGCGAGCAGCCCCTGGCAGATCCACAACACGACGTTCACGTGACACGCCTCCTTCCGTATCACCCACCGGACGAGGCGGCGCGGGCTAACGTGACCGCATGGCCAACGAGGACGAGGCACGCGACTGGAACGGCGACACCGGCCGCTACTGGGCCGACCACGCCGAGCACTACGACGCGATGCTCGCGCACCTGACCCCGCACCTCCTCGACGCCGCCCGCATCGAGCCGGGCGAGCGGGTCCTCGACATCGGCTGCGGCTGCGGCACCACCACGCTGCTCGCGGCCGGGCGGGGCGCGACCGTCCTCGGCGCGGACCTGTCCGGCCCGATGCTCGCCGTGGCGCGGGAGCGTGCCGCCGGGCTCGAGGGGGTGCGGTTCGAGCAGACCGACGTGCAGGTCCACGACTTCGGTGCGGCCTCGTTCGACCTCGCGCTCAGCCGGTTCGGCGTGATGTTCTTCGACGACCCGCTCGCCGCCTTCACCAACGTCGCGCGGGCGCTGCGGCCCGGCGGGCGGCTGGCGTTCCTGTGCTGGCAGGACGTGCGCGAGAACGAGCACCGGGTGCTGGCGCTGGACGCGGTCGCCCCGCACGTCGACACCGCCGACGCCGTCCCGCCCGGCCCCGGCCCGTTCTCGTTCGCCCAGCCGGGCTACCTGCGCGAGCTGCTGACCGGCGCGGGGCTGACCGGGATCGCCGTGGACGACGTGCGGGCGCCGGTCCGGCTCGGCGCCGACGCCACGTCGGCGGCCGATTTCCTGCGCCGCGGCGCGATGCTGCGGACGATCTTCGAGCGGTACCCGGCGGAAACGGTCGAGCGGGCGGTCGCCGCGCTGACCGAGGCCCTCGTCCCGCACGAGACGCCCGACGGCGTGCTGCTGGGCGCGGCTGCCTGGCTCGTCACCGCGCGCCGGCCGTGACGGAGTCCCTTCTGGACAGCGCACTCTGATTCCACAGTGGAGGAGTGGGGTTCGTCTCGCACGGCCGGAAAACGATTGCTCCTGCGGTAAATTGGCGCAACGTGCCCGCTGAACCGCTGCTCACCCTCGGCCCGTGGCAACTGCTGTTCCTCGTGGTGGCCGGGGTCGGGGCGGGCCTGACCGGTTCGATCGCGGGGCTCGCGTCGCTGGTGTCCTACCCGGCGCTGCTGGCGATCGGTGTGCCGCCGGTCACCGCGAACGTGACCAACACCGTCGCGTTGATGGGCAACACGGTCGGCTCGGCGGCCGGTTCGCGTCCCGAGTTGCGCGGGCAGCGCGCCCGGTTGCTGCGGCTGTGCGCGATCACGGCGGTCGGCGGCGCGGCGGGCAGCGCGCTGCTGCTGCTCACTCCGGAGGGCACGTTCGCCTACATCGTCCCGTTCCTGATCGGCGGCGCGTCGATTCTCCTGCTGTTCTCCCCGCGCCTGGCCGAACGCGCCGGCCGTGGTGACGGCGGGCTGACCGCGGGCACCGCCACGGGCGCGTTCCTGGTCGCGATCTACGGCGGCTACTTCGGCGCGGCGGCCGGGGTGATCATGCTGGCGCTGCTGTCCGCGGCCTGGGCGCAGCCGCTGGCCAGGACGAACGCGGCGAAGAACATCGTCACCGGTGCGGCCAACCTGGTGGCCGCCGTGGTGTTCGCGTTCACCGGCTCGGTGCTCTGGCCCGCGGCGGCGGCCCTGTGCCTCGGTCTGGTCGCCGGATCCTTCGTGGGGCCCGCGGTGGTCCGCCGCCTGCCCGCGGCGCCACTCCGGGTCGCGATCGCGCTGGCGGGCATGGGCCTGGCCGTCACGCTGGCCTGGCAGGCCTGGAACTAGAAGTGCTACCTTCGCGGGCGGTGCCGAGGGGCGCTGCGACGGGCCCGGCCCGCCACGCTCGGCACCGTCTCCTGCAGCAAGGGCGCCTTCTCACCCGAGGAGGCGCAGATGCTCGTCGGACACCTCGCCGCGATCTTCCGCTACCCGGTCAAGTCCATGGCCGCGCAACCGCTGGACGAGGCCGCCGTCTCCTGGCACGGCCTCGACGGTGACCGGCGCTGGGCGTTCGTCCGGCCGGGCCAGGAGGCGAACGGCTTCCCCTGGCTCACCATCCGCAGGCGCAACGACCTGGTCCGCTACCAGGTCGTCGGCGAGTCCCAGGTCCGCACCCCGGACGGCCGCCTGCACGACGTCACCGATCCCGCGCTCGCGGCGGAGCTCGGCGCCGCGAGCGTCCAGAAACTGGACCGCGGCACCTTCGACAGCGCGCCGTTGTCCCTGATCACCACCCGCAGTGCCGGCGCCGAGCCGCTGCGCTTCCGCCCCAACCTCCTCGTCGACACCGACGTGCCCGAGGAGGACTGGATCGGCCGCACGCTCCGCATCGGCGCCACCCGCATCCGGGTCGACCGCCGCGACCGGCGCTGCGTCGTCGTCAACGTCGATCCGCGCACCGGCCGGCGCGACCCGGCCGTCCTGCGCCGCATCGCGCGTGAGCACGACGTGTGCCTCGGCGTCTACGGGTCCACTGTGGAACCCGGCACGGTCGGGGTCGGGGACGAGGTCGTCGTGGTAGCGTGAGCCCGCCAGTCGTGCCCCGCGAGGGGCCAGGGAATCCGGTGCGAATCCGGAACTGACGCGCAGCGGTGAGCGGCGACGGGCGGGACAACGGCCACTGGACCACGCGGTCCGGGAAGGCGTTCCGCCCGGACGACCCCGAGTCCGAAGACCTGCTGGCACCCCCGCCACGGGGGAGACCGCCGGACCGGGCTCCGCGCATGAGCCCTCGACGCTAGGGGCCGCTGTGCGCCGATCGATCACCTTCCCGCTCCTCGCCGCCGTGCTGGCGCTGACCGGGTGCGCGAGCGCCACCCCCTCCGGAGACACCGCCGCCGTGGCCGTCGACAACTGCGGCCACCAGGTCCGCGTGCCGGAACCGCCGCGGCGGGCGGTCGCGCTCAACCAGGGCGCGGCGGAGATCATGCTGTCCCTCGGCCTCGCCGACCGCATGGCGGGCACCGCCACCTGGACCGATCCCGTGCTGCCGCACCTGGCCGCGGACAACGCGAAGGTGCCCCGGCTCGCCGAGAACTACCCGTCGTTCGAGACCGTGCTCGCCACCGAGCCGGACTTCGTCGCCGCCTCGTTCGGCGCCATCCTCGGCAAGGGCGGCGTCGCCACCCTCGAGCAGTTCGAGCAGCTCGGGGTGCCCGCCTACCTGTCGCCGACCGAGTGCGCCAAGGACACCAGCGGCGGCGGTGACGGCGCGCGCACCGAGACGCTGACCATGGACGCCGTCTACACCGAGATCCGCGACCTCGCGCGGATCTTCGGCGTCGAGGACCGCGGCGAACAGCTGGTCACCAGCCTGCGGGAACGGATGCGCGCGGTCGCGGGCGCAGGCGCGAACGCCCGGCTGATGTTCTGGTTCGCCAACTCCGAGGCCCCCTACCTGGCGGGTTGCTGCGGCGCGCCCGGCATCATCACGACGACCGTCGGCGCCCGCAACGTCTTCGACGACACGCGCGAGGAGTGGCCGCAGATCAACTGGGAGACGGTCGCCGAACGCGACCCGGACGTGATCGTCCTCGGCGACCTGACCCGCCGTTCGCAGACCGCGGAGAACGCGGCCGCCAAGATCGCGTTCCTGGAGTCGCACCCGGTGACCCGCGACCTGGCCGCGGTGCGGAACAAGCGGTACGTGCTGCTGTCCGGGCAGGCGATGAACCCGACGCTGCGCACCGTGGACGGCGCCGAGCAGGTCGCCGCGGCGCTGCGCGGGTTCGGGTTCGCCGGGTGACGCGCACCGCGCGCGTCCTGCCGCTGTGCGCCGGGGGCCTCGCGCTGCTCGTGGTGTCGGTGGCCGTCGCGGTGACGATCGGCCCGGCCGGGATCGGCGTGGGCGACGTCTACGCCACCGTCCTGGCCCACCTCGGTCTCGGGGAGCCGGTGCTCTCGCCGGTCCGCGACGGGATCGTGTGGCACCTGCGGATCCCGCGCGCCCTGCTCGCCGCCGTGTGCGGCGCGGGTCTGGCGGTGTGCGGGGCGGTCATGCAGTCGCTGCTGCGCAACCCGCTGGCCGACCCGTTCGTGCTCGGGGTGTCCTCGGGCGCGTCGACCGGCGCCGTGCTGGTCGTGGTGCTCGGGGTCGGCGGGGGAGTGGTGTCGTTGTCCGCTGGGGCGTTCGCCGGGGCGGTGGTGTCGTTCGGGCTCGTGCTGCTGCTCAGCCAGACGCTGGGCGGCACCACCGAGCGCGTGGTGCTGTCCGGGGTCGCGGCGATGCAGTTGTTCTCCGCGCTGACCTCGTTCGTCGTGCTGACGGCCGGGGACGCGGAAACGACGCGGGGCGTGTTGTTCTGGCTGCTCGGGTCGTTCAGCAGCGCGTCGTGGTCCGAGGTCGGCGTGTGCGCCGCGGTGCTGGTCGTCGCGCTGCTGGTGTGCTTCGGCCACGCCCGGACGCTCGACGTGCTCGCCTACGGACAGGACCTCGCCGCGGCGCTCGGGGTCGCGCTGACGCGGACGCGGATCGTGCTGATGTGCGTCACCGCGCTGCTGACGGCCGCGCTGGTGAGCGCCTGCGGGGCGGTCGGGTTCGTCGGGCTGGTGCTCCCGCACGCGGCCCGCGCACTGGTCGGCCCCGGCCACGGACGTCTGCTGCCGGTGACCGCCGTGGCCGGCGCGGTGTTCCTGGTGTGGGTCGACACGCTGGCGCGTACGGTGCTCGACCCGCAGGAGGTGCCGGTCGGCGTGGTCACGTCGATCATCGGCGTGCCCGCGTTCGTGGCCGTGCTGTACCGCAGCCGTCCACAGTGGACGCGGCGGGCGGCCGCCTAAGCGCTCAACGGGTCACCTGATCGCGTCGCGGCCGGCGTCGGTGAGTTTGGCGGGGATGCGGGAGCCGGTGCCGGGGACGCGGCGGACCAGGCCGGCGTGGATCAGCAGTCGCGCGCCGAACTGGTCGCAGCAGGAGAGTCCGTCGACGTACACGTGCGGCTCGCTGCTCGCGGTCAGTTCCACGCGGCCGTCGGCAACCGCTTTCAGGAACTCGACGTCGCGGTGGCTGAGGGTGGACGCGGTCATCGCTGGCACCTTTCCGAGAACGGTGTGGTGCGCCACAGAATAGGGGATCGTTGAACAATCGAGCAACCGGGTTGACGGATCGTTCAACAATCGCTAGCGTCGTGGGGCATGCGAGCCAGCTCACAGGACACCCGGCAGACCCTCATCGGCGGCGACCCCGACGACATCTCCTGGATTCCCTGAAATTGTTGAAGACCTGCCAGTAACACGCCCTGCTTTCGCCTCGATTCACTGATAAGGCCCGCGCGGAGGGTGGGCGCGACACCTCCGGCACCGCCGTCTTGCCCGCGCTCGAACTCCCCCTCGGAGCGTTGTGGCAGGCGAGTGGCCCCCGAGTGCGGACTCCCAACTGCCCCGCGCTCGGGGGCCCTATTCGTACACCACGTAGACCGGTTCCGGCTGCAGCCCGACGACCTGCTCGGGCGTCATCAGCGGTTGCCCGCCGCGGGTGTCCTCCTGGTAGAAGAGCTTGAACCCGGCCTTGACGTGCGGCGGTTTGCGCTTCATCACCTGGTCCCAGGTGGCCTTCTTCGCCTCGGCGCTGCCGATGCCGTCCACCACGTTGATCACCGCGACCCCGTTGTGCCGCTTCAGCCCGGCGATGTCCCGCACGACCGTCACCGCCACCTGGTGGTAGACCATGATCTTCTCCGGCAGCCGGTGCCGCGCCACCAGCGAAGCGAGGTAGGCGGCCACGCCGTCCAGTTCCTCGCCGGTCGTCACGCCGAACTCCTCGCCCGGCACGACGCCCGGTTCCACCGCCCACTCCGGGTCCAGCGCGACACCGACGTCCGGCTCGGTCAGCCAGCGCTCGAACGCCTTGACCTCGGGCAGGAAGTCCGCGCGCCCCGGCTGGATGTTGAGCAGCAGCTGCCCGTCGAGCGCCCGCGCCGCGTCGAGGTAGCGCTGGATCGTGTTGTCGTTCGCCCGGCTGCGGTACATGCCGTCCGGGCCCGGCGTCGGGTTCACCGTCGTCGCGATCAGCTCGACCACCGGGACCACCGGCCGGGTCCGCGGGTAGGTGCCGATCAGCTCGCGCAGCTGCGCGGACGCCTCCTGCAGATCACCGGTCATCCGCCCCAGCGCCGGGCTGCCCGGCGCGCCGCAGTAACCGACCAGCAGGTGGTCTTCGACCACGCTGTGCGCGGCGACCTGCGCCGGAAATCCGCGCAACCCCGCCGCGGGCGCGTCCAGCGGCGCCGGCCGCCCGGAAAGCGCCTGCCTGGGAAAGAAACCCTCACCACCGCTGCTGCAGGCGACGCTCGCCGCGCCCGCCAGGGCCGCGGTGAGGAACGCCCGCCTGCCGACCGTGCTCCCCGCCATGACCACGGGATGCCCTGGTCTCGACCACTTACACACAGCAGCGGGAAAATCACTCCCCGCGAGACGGCTTCGTTACCGTCAGCCGGGCAGCAGTTCGGTCACCAGCTGGGTGAGCTGGCGCAGGTTGCGGCACTCGTGCATCGGCACCACGCGCGCGTACCGCAGGGCGGCGGAATCGCCCGTGCCCCAAGCTGATCGCGCCTCCGGGTTGAGCCAGTGGACGTGCTTGGCCCGCTCCGCGATCCGGCGCACCGCGTCCAGGTTCGGGTCGCCGCCGTTGGTGCGGCCGTCACCGAGGATCAGGACCGAGGTGCGCGGCCCGACCGCGTCCGGCCACCCGTCCACGAAGCTCGCCAGCGAACCGCCGTAGTCGCTGCTCATGCCCCACCGGGTGAGCTTCGCCTGCGTTAGGATGCGCCGCGCGAGCCCCTCCGGGTCCGCCGCGCCCGCGGTGACCAGGCCGGTGATCTCGTCGGTCAGCTCGACGAACGCGAACGTGCGGATCTTGCTGAACTGGTCCGACAGGGCCTGCACCAGCAGCAGCGTGAACTGCGCGAACCCGGCCACCGACCCGGACATGTCACACAGCAGCACCAGTTCCGGGCGGCCGGGACGGCGGTCGCGCATCGCCGGCCGCATCGGCACCCCGCCGGTCGCCAGCGACCGGCGCAGCGTGCGGCGCAGGTCGATCTGCCCGCGCCGGGCACGGCGGCGGCGCGTTGCCAGCCGGGTGGCGAGCTTGCGGGACAACGGCTGGATCGTGCGCCGCAGCTCGGCGAGCTGGGCGCGGGTGGCGTTGGTGAAGCTGACCAGGTCGGTCTGCGGCGGCACCGCGTACTGCGCGATCCGCTCACGCCCGCGCAGCTCGGCGGTGCGGCGGCGGGCTTCGGCCTGCACGGCCTCGCGGTAGGTGGTGATCCGGGATTGCGCCTCGCTGCGGGCGACGGCGTCGCCGAACGCGCTGTCGTCCGTGCGGATCGCGGCGAGCACCCGGTTCAGCAGCGCGTCCGGCCGCACCCGGTCCAGCGCCTGGTAGGCCGACCAGCCGCGCATCCCGTTCGCCCCGCCGCCGCCCGACCCGCCGTCGCCGAACGAGCCGTACCGGCCGAACTGGTCGACCGCGGCCGAAGCGAGCGCCCGCAGGCGTTCCCCGTCGCCCTCGGCGAGCGCGGCGACCAGCGCTTCCCGCAGCTCCGCCGCGTCCGCGGGCACGTCCCCGGCCGTCTCCGCGGCGCCGACCGCGACCGGGAAGTACAGGTCGAACAACGCGTCGAAGGTGCCCCGCTGCCCCGAGCGGCGCAGCACGGTCGCCGCCAGCGCGGCCCGTAGCTCCTCGCGGTCGGCCAGCCCGAGCACGTCCACGGCGGCGGCCGCATCGACCGTTTCGCC
Source organism: Amycolatopsis sp. NPDC006125 (assembly GCF_040614195.1). Classification (NCBI taxonomy): domain Bacteria; kingdom Bacillati; phylum Actinomycetota; class Actinomycetes; order Pseudonocardiales; family Pseudonocardiaceae; genus Amycolatopsis; species Amycolatopsis sp. NPDC006125. Next base: position 8,058 of record NZ_JBEXTZ010000091.1, on the reverse strand, counting down.
GGGACCGACCGGGATGCCGTGCTCGCGCAGCGAGCCGACGAACTCGACCAGCCGCCGCGCCAGCGCCGGGGAGGTCATGACAGCAGCGAGTCGAGCCGCAGCTCGGCCGCGGCCTTCCGGTGATCGCTCTGGTACTTCAGGATCACGCCGAGGCTGGTCTCGACCACCTGCTCGTCGAGCGTGTCGGCGCCCAGCGCGAGCAGCGTGCGCGCCCAGTCGACGGTCTCGGCGATGGAGGGCGCCTTGCGCAGTTCCATCGTCCGCAGCGCGGCCACGACCCGCACCACCGAGTCCGCCAGGCGCGCGTCCAGCCCGGGGACCTTGAGCGTGACGATGTCGCGCTCCAGCTCCGGCGTGGGGAAGTCCAGGTGCAGGAACAGGCAGCGCCGCTTGAGCGCCTCCGACAGCTCACGGGTCGCGTTCGAGGTGAGCAACACGAACGGGCGACGCTGCGCGGTGATCGTGCCCAGCTCCGGCACGGTCACCTGGAAGTCGCCGAGGACCTCCAGCAGCAGGCCTTCCATCTCGACGTCGGCCTTGTCGGTCTCGTCGATCAGCAGGACCGTGGGGTCCGGGTTGCGGATCGCCTTGAGCAGCGGGCGGGGGAGCAGGAACTCCTCGCTGAACACCTCGTCGCGGGCCTGTTCCCAGCCCTCGTCGCGGCCCGCGGTGATGCGCAGCAGCTGCTTGGCGTGGTTCCACTCGTAGAGCGCGCGGGCCTCGTCGATGCCCTCGTAGCACTGCAGCCGGACCAGCTCGCTGCCGGTGGCCTGCGCCAGCGCCCGCGCCAGCTCGGTCTTGCCGACCCCGGCCGGGCCCTCGACCAGCAGCGGCTTGCCGAGGCGGTCGGCGAGGAAGACGGTGGTGGCGACGGCGGTGGACGCCAGGTAGCCCGCGCCGGCCAGGCGCTCGACGACCTCGTCGACCGAGCCGAACAACGGCTCCTGCATCGGCCCTCCCTGGGGTGGTGCGCAACCCACCCATTGTGGGCCCTCGCGACCTGATCCCGCGGCTGTCGTGCCCAATCTCACGCCGCGTAGCGGGTGACAGCCGCCAGCGCCGCACGCAGTCCGGAGACGTCCCCGGTCACCGTCAGCGGGTCGGCAGGCCCGCGCCCCCACAGCCACAGGTACACGTCCGCCGGCGCGCCGGACACCCGCCCGTCCGCGCTCGCCGCCGGTTCCGGTCGCACCAAGGGATTTCCGGTCCCCGAGGGCATCCGCACCGTCCACACGCGACCGGCGCACCGCACCTCGAACACCTCGCCCGAGGCGTCCACCGAGACCGTGTCCTCGGGCGCCGGCCGGTTGCCCTCCGCCAGCCACACCGTCAGCACCTCGTCCACCCCGTCGGCGGCCAGCGCCGGATCCACCACCGGCGGCAGGCCCAGCGCCTGCTCCAGGTCGACGCGGTGCACGGTGAACTCGTGGGCCATCCGGCGGCGCCAGAACCCGTAGGTCCGGTCGGCGGGGAACCAGGTCTGGCAGGGGAAGCTCGGCGGGCGGCTGGCGAGGCTGCGGAACAGCCCGTCGGCCGCGGCCTGGAACCAGCTCAGCACGTCCTGCCCCGCGGGCGGCTGCTGTTCCCACTCCAGCGGCAGGGTCTGGCTGTCCACCCAGTCGGTCACGCGGTGCGCCACCCCGCCGAGGTGGCGGACCAGCGCGCCCGCCGTCCACCCCGGACACGCAGGCACCGGGAGGTCCGGATCGGCCGGAGCGGCGAGGACCCCGATGCCGTGGATCTCGGCGCGCAGGGTGTCGAGGAGGAACGGCTGGTCGGGTTTCGTCATGACCCGGCCGAACATACCGGTTGGATGATCGCCGTGGGGGCCGGATCGGTTCCGAAGTGGACATCCCGGCCCCTTCTGTCACGAGGGCTTTCCGTCCAGCCGCATGCGAACCTGGATGGTCGTGCCGTGCGGCGCGCGGTGGGTGCGGACCAGGTCGGCCAGGTCGTTGACGAGCAGCAGGCCGCGCCCGGACAGCTGACCCCGTTCGGGCGGGCGCCGTCCGGCCAGCGGGTCGGTCAGCCGCCCGCCGTCGGTGACCGAGCAGACCAGTTCCGCGCCCTCGCGCCACAGGCTCAGCTCGCACGCGGTGCCGGCGTGCAGCAGGCTGTTCGTCGCCAGCTCGGTGACGATCAGCTTCAGGTCCTCGGTGCGCGCTTCGCCCAGCCCGAACTCCAGCGCGTAGGCGGCGACGGACCGGCGCGCCACGGACAGGTCGTCCGGCACCTGGACGCGGAACGTCACCGCGCCCGCGGCCGGTTTCAGCTCGTCGTTGTACCGGGCGACGAGGTCGTCCCACGCGTAGGTGTCGCTGCCGCGCCGCACGCCACCCTCGGTGACCAGTGGGTGCGTCACGTGGGCGTCGGCGATCGCGACCGGGTCGAGCGCCTTGGTGTCGTACGGGCACACGATCGTCACGTCGCGGCCCGCGAAGGCCGGGTTGATGAGAGCCTCGTGCTGCGCGCAGGCCGGGTACTCGACGGCGGACCGCCCGTCCCAGATGGGCTCGCCGATGATGCGCACGCGGGCGGCGTCGCGGTGCCGGTCGGCGAAGCCCCGCAGCACCTGCGGGATGATCCGGCCCGGGTTGCGGCCCGCGACGCCCATGTCGAGCAGGTGCACGCGGCTCGCGTCGTCGCCGAGCGCCTCGCGCAGCAGCGACAGGTTGGGCTCCGGCACGGCGGCCGCCACCGGATCGCCCGCCGCCAGGCCGTCGGTCAGGAACGGCACCAGCCCGGCCAGGTACTCCTCCGGTGAGCCGTAGAACAGGGCCTCGTGCACGAATCCGGTGCTCATCGCGGGGCCTCCACGCGGATGTCCTCGAGTTTCAGGACCTCCACGACGCTCGCCGGTCCCGGGCGGGGAGCGCGCAGAACCACCTCGGCCGCGTGCCGCCTGGCGTGCTCGGCCAGCGTCAGCAGGTTGCGGTGGTCGATGAAGTCCAGGGTGGCCGCGTCGAGCACCAGCCGGCCGCCGACGGGCCGGGGGTCGACGTGGCCGAGTGCGCGGGGGAACAACTCGGCCGAAGCGAGGTCGAGTTCGCCGCCGAGGCTCGCGCAGCAGCCGCCGCGGGCCGAGGCGTGCAACCGGAAACCCGCGCCGTTTTCGTTGGCGCTCGGGTGGAGCGCGGACAGCAGCGCCAGGGTGGGCCGGTCCAGCTTCCGGCGGTCGTAGCCGCACAGCGCGGAAAACGGGTGCACCGCGGAGTAGCCGTCGGCGAGGTGCTCGAACCGCGCCAGCGAATTCAACCGCGTGGGTGACCGCAACAGCCCGGTGACGTCGGCCGCCACCCGCAGGCCCCGGTAGCCGTCCGCCAGCGCCGCCTCGGTGGCCTTCGCGTAGATCCGCAAGCGCACGTGCGGATCGCCGAGCGCGCCGAGGTCGTCGAGCGAAACCACCCGCAGATCGCCGCGGCGGCGGGCCTCGCCGCCGTCCACGATGCCGTCCAGATCCGTGGCCAGGCGCGACACCGGGCCGGTCCCGGCGTAGCAGACCCGGTGACCCAGGGCCAGACCCTCGGCCAGGAACTCCCGAACCCGGGACCGGAACTCGGCCGGGTCCTCGTAGCCCCAGCACAGGTGGTCGTGGCAGCCGAGGCCGCGCGCGTCCACGACGATTCCGGACCGTCTCATCGCATCCGAGCGTACCGCGCCGCGGCGGCCGGGACAGGGTCCGTCGCGCCCGGCGGTGGTACTGCCGGAGGCGCGTCGACTACGCTGGGTTGGACGCGGTTCAGAGCGCAGCCGCAGAATGCTGTCGCCGAAGGGTAGGCGAGCGCGTCATGTCACGGGCTCCGCGTGTTCCGGAGGAATCCGCCGGACTCAGCACATCCACACCGCTGCACGTCTCGGTCCGCTGGCCGAGTCGCGACGTCGCCGTGCTCGCGGTCGGCGGCGAACTCGACCTGGCCACCGCGGGCAGGCTGGAGGCCGCGTTCCGCCGCTTGATGGCGCGACGGCCGCGCGTGGTCGTGGTCGACCTGAGCGGGGTCGCGTTCCTCGGATCGTCCGGGCTGGCCGCGATCACCGCCGCGCTCACGTCGGGCGTCGTGCTGCGGATCGTCGCACCGGGCTCGCTGGCCCGGATCTTCGCGCTCACCGCGCTGGACAAGGTGCTCGACCTCTACGGAACCGTCGACGAGGCGCTGGCCGCGGGCTGACCGTCCGGGAGTTCACCCGCGCAGGGCCGCTTCGATCCCGGTGAGCAGGCATTCCAGGCCGAATTCGAAGCGGGTGGCGGGATCGACGTCGTCGGCTTCCAGCACCCGCCGGTTGAAGTGCGGGTACCGGCCGGACTCGACGACCTGCCGGACGTAGGCGCCCACCCAGTTCCGCCACTCGTCTTCGGTCATGCCGGTGCGGCGCTGGACCTCCAGCTCGGCCAGCTCGGCGGACACCGCTCCCAGCACGTGGGTGTTGATCGTGTCCACCACCATCGTCGCGAGCGTCGGGTCGTCGGTCATCCTGGAGACGATGCCGAGGTGGTGGTCGGCGCGCGCGATCACGTTCGGCCCGAGCGTCGGGTGGCGGGCCGCCTGCTGGGCGAGCCAGGGGTGCAGCAGCATGACGGCCCGCTGGCGGCGGGCCAGCTGGGCCAGCTCGGCGCGCCAGTCGTCGCCCGGTTCGGGCAGCGGCTCCTCGCCGATGATCGTGTCGACCATCAGCTCGAACAGCTCGTCCTTGCCGGCCACGTGCCGGTAGAGCGACGTGGTGCCGGTGCCCATTTCCGCCGCCAGCCGCCGCATGGACAGCGCGTCCAGTCCCTCGGCGTCGGCGATCGCGATGGCCGTCCGGACGATCTTCTCCTCGGTGACGACCGGCCGCGTCTTCGTCGTCCGGTCGCGCATCCAGACCATCGTCGGCGGCTTCTTGGCGGGCGGCATGGGCACAGCGTACTTCTTGGGTACAGTGTTCCCAAGAGTGGGAACAGTGTTCCCGTCTGGGAGGAGGAAGCTCATGTCGGATGTGGTGATCGCCGGTGGTGGGTCGGTCGGCCTGGCCGCCGCGGTGTTCCTGGCGCACCACGGGGTGCGCGCGCACGTGGTCGAGCGCCGCGCGGGTCTGTCGGAGCACCCGCGGGCGCTCGGTCTCAGCCCGCGCACGCTGGAGTTCTTCCGCGAGGCCGGCCTGACGGCGGAACTCGACGCTGTCGCGGTCCGGTCGACCGAGATGTGGAAGGCGGACGCGCGCACGGTCGCGGAGATCGACCGGGCGAACGCGCCGCGGCGGACGCCGTTCACGCAGCCGGAGATCTCGCCGGAGCAGCCCGTCGGCCACTACCCGCAGGACCGGCTGGACGCGGCGCTCATGCCCGCCGCGCGCGAGCGTGGTGCGACGGTGGAATTCGGCGTGGCCGTCGCCGGGGTTTCGCAGTTCGCGGACGGGGTGTCGGTGGAGCTGTCCGACGGGCGGGTCCTGCGGACGCGGTACCTCATCGGGGCGGACGGGGTGAAGACCGCCGTGCGGCCTGCGCTCGGGATCGGCACGACCGGTCCCGGCGAGGTGGGGGAGCCGGTGCTGAACATCCTGTTCGAGGCGGATCTCACCGGGTTCTTCGGCGCGCTGCCGACGATGGTGGAGATCGGCCACCCGGGCGTGCGGGGGATGCTGCTCAGCGTCGGCGAACGGCGGTGGGTCCTGCACACCGGCGCGCCCGGGAGCCCCGAGGAACTCATCCGGACGGCGCTCGGCGCGGACGTGCCGGTGCGGGTGGTCGCCGCGAAGTGGTGGCGCGCGACGCTGCGGATGGCCGAGGAGTTCCGGGCCGGGCGGGCGTTCCTGGCGGGGGACGCCGCGCGGTCGGTCTCGCCGCTCGGGGCGTTCGGGCTCAACACGGGGATGGCCGACGCGCACAACCTGGCGTGGAAGCTGGCGCTGGTGCTGGCAGGCCAGGCCGGCGAGGGCCTGCTGGACACCTACCACGACGAGCGGCACGCGGTGGCCGAGTTCGTGACGCGGCAGGCCGTGCTGCGCTGGGAGAACCCGCGGCTGCACTGGGACCCGGCCGCGGTGGCGGAGCGGGAGGCCGTCGGGGCGTGGAACGCGCCGCTGGTGACGATGGGCTACCGGTACGACTCGACGGCGGTCATCGACGCGGTCGTGCGGCCACCGTCCACAGAGGATTTGGCGGCCGCACTGGATGGCGCGCCGGGATCCCGGTTGCCGCACCGGTGGGTCTCGCCCGGGGTGTCCACTCTGGACCTGGTGGGATCCGGGTTCGCGGTGTTCGCGGGCGAGGTGTCCTGGCGCGAGGCAGCGGAGAAGGCCGCCGCCCGCCTGGACGTCCCGATGGGCACGGCGGTCCTGCCGGACGCGGACTGGCTGTCGACGATCGGCATCGAGAAGGGCGGCGCCTTGCTGGTGCGCCCGGACGGCTTCGTCGCCTGGCGCTCGCCGGTCGCCGTGGCGGGCGCGGATGCGGTGCTGGAGTCGGTGGTGGCGCGGGTGCTGGCCCGCTAGCACGGGCCGACGCGAGCGACTCGCCCGGCCCCGCCGGGCGGCGCGGTGGGCGGGGATGTTGGACCGTTGCGCCCGGACGGTTTCGTCGCTTGGCGGCCGTCGGGCGACGCGGATGCCGTGGCGCGGTGGGCCCTTAGGCGGCGCCGATGCGGGCGGCCAGGTCCGCGTCGACCGGGTAGGGGCGCTCCTCCGGGAGGAGTGCGCGGGCCTCGTCCAGGCGGCGGTCGCGCACCAGCGCTTCGATCTCGTGGGCGCGTTCCGTCTCGTCGGTCAGGCCGGTGATCCACTCGCCGACGTAGCGGTCGGAGGCCTCGCCGGCCAGGCCGATCTGGATGGCGCGTCGCGGGAGCGGGCGCAGGTGCAGGTTCTTGTCCGGGTCCCACTGGATGCGCACCGGGCTGGTGGCCAGTTGCCGTCGCCACGCGTCCTCGCTGGGGTGGTGGCCCGGGTCGAACGCGGACAGGCACGAGTGCGCCAGCGCCCATTCGAAGCCGGCGCGGGTGATGGTCACCGCGAGGACCCGTTCCTGGCCGGGCTTGCGGGCCCAGCCGCTGCGGTAGGCCATCCAGAGGAACGACGGTTTGATCCACGTCATGCGGCCGCGCTTGAACGGCGGCACGAACGTGCCGGCGCGCAGGGCGGGCTCGGCGATCTCGGGGGAGTAGGCCTGGTACACGACGATCGTGTCGTCGTCGTACCGGGCACGGATCTCATTGCTCATGTGGGTGATCTTCGGGCATGGGCGCAAGCGGTTTTGCGTGCGAGACTGGGGCATGCTCTTCGACCGCGCGGCGATCGAGGGACTGGCGGCGGGCCGCGTCACGGTGGCCTTCCGCAGGTGGGACGCGCCCCGCGTGCGCCCCGGCTCCCGGATGCGCACCGCGGCCGGAGTGGTCGAGGTGACCTCGGTGGACGAGGTCGCGACGGTGACGGACGAGGACGCCAGGGCCGCGGGCTACGAGTCGGCGGCGCAGATGCCCGACCGCGGTTCGGGACGGCTGTACCGGATCGGACTGCGCGTGGCGGGCCCGGACCCGCGGATCGCCCTGCGGGAAACCGCCGACCTGACGGACGACGACCGCGCCGCGATCGGCGCCGCGTTGTGGCGGATGGACCGGGTGGCGGAGGTGCCGTGGACCGGCGCGTTCCTGAGGCTGATCGCCGACAGCGAGGGCGTGCGGGCCGTGGAGCTGGCCGAGCGGGTCGGCCTGGCGCGCGACGTGTTCAAACGCCGCGTGCGGCGCCTGAAGGAACTCGGCCTGACGGAAAGCCTGGAGGTGGGTTATCGCCTCTCGCCGAGAGGCAGGGCATTCCTCGAAGGCGGCGACGCCTGAGCCGCACGCCCGGCACGGTGCCGCCGCGGCCATCGCCCGGCGCGGTGACGGCCGAGATGCGCGGCAATCGGATTCGGCGCCCAGGAGGGGGTGCCGCCCCAGGAGCGGTATCTCCTCCGCAGGGGGAGAAGTCGCCTCCCGGCCAGCCGCCCGCGGCCGGCAGTGGCCGGTCGCCCGCCGCCAGCCGCCAGTGGCCGGTCGCCCGCGGCCAGCCGCCAGTGGCCGGTCGGCAGTGGCCAGCCGCCCGCGGCCAGCGGCC
>NZ_JBEXTZ010000090.1:0-33709 GCF_040614195.1 Amycolatopsis sp. NPDC006125 | reverse complement strand
AATCGGTTGCCGAGCCACCGGGTCAAGGCACGCTTTCCCGCCTTGACGCGGTGTCTCGGCAACCGAACAATTCAAGATCGGGTTCGGAAGGGGCTATCCGGGCGTAGCGAAGCGAAGCCGGCGCTTCCAGCCGCGCGCAGCGCAGAAACCCGCGTAGCGCCCTCTAATCAACCGGCGCCGCCACCCCGAATCCCCCGTACTTGCCGGCCTTCGCGCGCTTTCGCACCTCGTCGAAGTGCCGGTGCACGGCCTCCTCAGCGGCATCGGCATCCCCCGCCACCAAGGCATCCACGATCGCCTGGTGACGCTTCGCCGTGGAGCTCGCCGAGCCGGCCGGGCCGCCCAGCTCGGCCTCCGCCGCGCGGTACACGTCCCAGAACAGGCGCGTCAGCTCGCGGGCCAGGTCGAAGCCGGCCTCGGCGCAGATCAGGTCGTGGAACTCGCGGTCGGCGGCCGCGCTGTCCGGGCCCTTGCGCATCCGCGCCACGCACGACTCCAGCGCCGCGATCAGCTCCGGCCGGTGCCGCCGCGCCACCCGGCGCGTCAGCTCGGTCTCCAGCATCTCCCGCACCTCGAGCAGGTCCCGCAACCGGCCCGTCGTCCCCGCCCCGGGCGTCCGGGTGCGGAACAGCAGCCACGTCCGCAGCGCCTCCGAACCGGCCGAGCCGACGAACGTGCCGTACCCGTGCCGCACCTCGACGATCCCCAGCGCCCGCAGCGCCCGGATCGCCTCGCGGATCGAATTGCGGCTCACCCCGATGTCGGCCATCAGGTCCAGCTCGGTCGGCATCGGCGACCCCGGCGGGAGGTCCCGCTCGATGATCAGGTCGATGATCCGTTTGCTGATCTCGTCGCCGAGCTGAGGGCGTGCCACATCCAACTCCCCGCCTGCTGACCGCCGGATTTCCGGACATCCTACGTCAGACCCCTTGACCACGGGACGCGCCGCTGTTTACAGTCACCCGGTCGCAGGACGTCCTACGTCCTACTTCCATGCTCCGGCCTGATCAACGACGCACAAGTCAGGAGACGTCATGTCGCACAGCCTGTCCGGCCTCAGCCGCCGCGATTTCCTGCGGTACACCGGACTCGCCGGCACGGCCGCGGCCTTCTCGGTCACCCTGGGGGCCTGTGGCGGACCGGCATCCACCAACACCACGGGCAGCTCCACCGGCACGCTCACCGCGGTCATCGGCTACGGCAACAACCAGACCTGGGACCCGCTGCAGACGGCATCCGCCTTCTCGATGGCCGCCAACCTGCACTGCTACGAATCGCTGGTCGAGGGCGACCCGATCACCCGCGACCCGTTCCCCGGCCTGGCCAAGGCGCTCCCGGCCGACCTCACCGGCACCAGCCTGAAGTTCGAGCTGCGCGACGGCGCCAAGTGGCACGACGGCACCCCGGTGACCGCCGACGACGTCGTCTTCACCTACGCCCGCGTGCTCGACCCCAACGAAAAGGTGCTGGTCCACAGCTTCTTCGCGGACTGGCTCGCCGAAGTGCGCAAGACCGGCGAGAACTCCGTCGAGTTCGTGCTCAAGCACCCGTTCCCGTACGCCCTCAAGCGAATCCAGACCGCCAAGATCTGCCCCAAGCACGTCTTCGAGGGCAAGTGGAAGGACGCCGCGGGCGGCAAGGTCGTCGGCTCCGGCCCGTACAAGGTCGTCGAGCAGGCCCCGCTGTCCTACACCCGCTTCGAGAAGTTCGCCGAGTACAACGGCCCGCGCCCGGCGGCCTACCAGTCCATGCTGTGGAAGTCGATCGTGGACGCCGCGCCGCGCGTCGCGGCCATCTCCGGCGCCAACCCGGAGGCGCAGATCGTGGAGAACATCCCGGCGGCCAACGCCGAGCAGCTGCGCAAGTCCGGCCGCAGCGTCGAGTTCGCCGACGGCGGCAACAACCTGTTCCTGATGTTCAACACCGCGCACGCGCCGTTCGACAACAAGCTCGTGCGGCAGGCCCTGCACTACGCCATCGACAAGCAGAAGATGATCCAGATCGGCCTGCAGGGCGCGGGCACGGCGGCGACCTCGTTCATCAACCCGAAGCTGCCCGCGTCCCAGCCGGCCGCCAACGACTTCGCCTACAACCCGGACAAGGCCAGGCAACTGCTCCAGCAGGCCGGCGTCACCAACCTGGCGATCACCCTGTCCACCACCAACACCTCGCTCGTCTCGGACTGCGTGAAGGTCATCAAGGAGGGCTGGGACGCGATCGGCGTGACCACCACGCTGGACTCGCAGGACACCAAGGCGCTGTTCTCGAAACTGGACAGCGGCAAGGACTTCGAGGTCGTCGCCACCACCAACAACCCGCTGCAGTTCGGCAACGACCCGGACCTGCTGACCCGCTACTACTACGACAAGACGTCGGTGCTGATGACCACCTACGCCCGGTGGACCGGCCCGGAGTCGCAGGCCCTGCTGGACCTGCAGAACCAGGCCGCCGCGGAGACCGACGAGACGCGCCGCGCGCAGCTCACCAAGCAGCTGCTGGACCTGATCTCCGAGCACGCGGTCATCTACCCCGTGGTGTTCACCCAGCTCGGCACCGCGTGGAACGCGCAGAAGATCACCGGCGTGCGGGCGCAGGGCTACCCGGGCATCTACCTCAACCAGGCCAAGCCGGTCTGAGGGGCGCTGCCATGGCCGTCGTCGTGCGGATGCTGCTCGCCCGCATCCTCGCCCTGATCCCGCTGGTGCTCGGGGTGGTCCTGTTCGTCTTCATCGTCATGCAGTTCTCCCCCGTGGACACGGCGGTGGCCGCGCTCGGCGACGCCAACCCCACGCCGGAGCAGCTCCAGCAGTTCCGGCAGGAGAACGGCCTGCTCGACCCGCTCCCGCTGCAGTACGTGCACTTCGTGTGGCACCTGCTGCAGGGCGACTTCGGCACCAGCGTGATCACGAAGGAGCCGGTCGGGCAGGTCATCGCCACCGCGCTGCCGCTGACCGTGCAGCTCACCCTGCTGGGCCTGCTGATCGCGATCGTCGCCGGGCTCGTGCTCGGCGTGACCTCGGCGCTGTTCCGCGACCGCTGGCCGGACCAGCTGATCCGGATCGTCACGCTGGCCGGCGTCGCCGCACCCGCGTTCTGGATCGCGGTGCTGCTCGTCCAGTGGCTCGCGGTGGGCGAGGGCCTGTTCCCCACCAGCGGGTACGTCAGCCCGGCCGACTCGTTCGGCGGCTGGCTCAACTCGCTGGCGCTGCCCGCGATCTCGCTCGCGCTGCCGGTCGCCGCGCAGCTGACGCGCATCATCCGCACCTCGATGGTCGAGGAGCTGGACAAGGACTACGTCCGCACCGCACGCGGCGGCGGGCTGCCGCCGGTGGTGGTCGTCGGCCGCAACGTGCTGCGCAACGCGCTGATCAACCCCCTCACCGTGCTCGGCCTGCGGGTCGGCTACCTGCTGGGCGGCGCCGTCGTGACCGAGACGATGTTCGCGCTGCCCGGGATGGGACAGAACATGATCCAGGCCGTCAAGGACGGCGACACCGCGAAGGTCCAGGGCTTCGTGATCACCATCGCGGTCGGGTTCGTCCTGGTCAACCTGATCGTCGACGTGCTGTACCTGATCGTGAATCCGCGCCTGCGGAGCCGGTCGTGATGCGGCAGCTGTACCGGCCCGGGCTCACGCAGCGCCTGTCCCGGCCCGGCATCCGGTTCCGCCGGTTCAACACCGCGTCGTGGATCTCGATCGGGGTGCTGGCCGTGCTCGCGCTGGTGGCGCTCATCGGCCCGCTGCTGGTCAAGGACCCCTACGCGCTGGGCACCGAGGTCACCGGGCCGAACGCCGCGCACTGGTTCGGCACCGACCAGTCCGGCCGCGACATCCTCTCCCGCGTGGTGCACGGCGCCCGCTGGTCGCTCGCGATCGGGCTCGGCGCCGCCGCGCTGGCGCTGGTCTGCGGCGCGCTGATCGGGGCGCTCGCGGCCACCTCCCGGCGCGGCGTGGATTCGGTGGTCATGCGCGTGCTCGACGTGCTGATGGCCTTCCCCGGCATCGCGCTCGCGGCCGTGCTCGTCGCCGTGTTCGGCCGCGGCATCGGGGTGCTGATCCTGGCGATCGCGTTCGTCAACGTGCCGCCGGTGGCGCGCGTGGTGCGGGCGAACGTGCTGGCGCAGTACAGCGAGGACTACGTCGCGGCCGAGCACATCATCGGCGCGCGCCGGTTCTTCATCCTGGTCAAGCACGTCGCGGTGAACTGCGCTGCGCCGATCCTGGTGTTCTGCACGGTGATGGTGGCCGACGCGATCGTGTTCGAGGCGTCGCTGTCGTTCATCGGCGCCGGCATCCAGCCGCCCGACCCGTCGTGGGGCTCGGTGCTCGCCGACGGCAAGGACATGGTGCTCAACGGCGGCTGGTGGGCCACGTTGTTCCCGGGCCTGATGATCCTGTTCACGGTGCTGGCGCTGAACGTGCTGTCCGAAGGGATTTCCGACGCCTGGGCGGCGCCGTCGTCCCGCACCGCGAAGGCGGCGGAGGTAGCCAAGGCGGTCGTCGCCGAGGAGGCGGCCGAGAACGTCGCGCCGGTGCTGCCGATCCGCGGTCTGCGCGAGGTGGGCGAACGGTTGTCCCGCCGCGCCCGCGCGCTGACCGGGCGCGACACCCTGCTCTCCGTCGAGGGGCTGACGATCGCGTTCCCGGAGCGGCACAACGGCGTCAACGTCGTCGACGACGTCTCGTTCACCGTGCGCTCGGGCGAGGTGCTCGGCCTGATCGGTGAATCGGGCTGCGGCAAGTCGCTGACTGCGCTGTCGATCGTCGGGCTGCAGCCGCGGACCGCGCGGCTGTCCGGCCGGATCCGCTTCGACGGCGAGGACCTGCTCACGATGAAACCGTCCGCGCGGCGCCGGCACCTCGGGCACGACATCGCGATGATCTACCAGGACGCGCTCAGCTCGCTGAACCCGGCGATGACGATCCAGGCGCAGCTCAAGCAGTTCACGCGCCGCGGCGGTACCCGCACCCCGCGCGAGCTGGTGGAGCTGGTCAACCTCGACCCGGACCGCACGCTGCGCGCCTACCCGCACGAGCTGTCCGGCGGACAGCGGCAGCGGGTGCTGATCGCGATGGCGTTGTCCCGCAGCCCCAAGCTGATCGTGGCCGACGAGCCGACCACCGCGCTGGACGTGACCGTGCAGGCACAGGTCATCTCGCTGCTGCTGCGCCTGCAGGAGGAGCTGGGCTTCGCACTGGTGCTGGTGTCGCACGACCTGGCGCTGGTGTCCGATGTGGCCGATCGCGTCGTCGTGATGTACGGCGGGCAGGTCGCCGAGGCGGGCACGACCGCGCAGGTCGTCGGCGCGCCGCGGCACCACTACACGCGCGGCCTGCTCAGCGCGGTGTTGTCGCTGGAGGAGAACGACGCCCGGCTCACCCAGATCAAGGGCGTCGTCCCGGCCCCGGCGGACTTCGCGCCCGGCTGCCGGTTTTCCGACCGCTGCCCGGCGGCGCGAGCGCACTGCCGCACCGACCCGCCGGTGGTCGAGGGCACCGGGATGGACCACCTCGTCGCGTGCCACCACCCCGCCGAACCGGTGGCGGAACCGGAGGTCCTGGTGAAGGGAGCGCCGGCATGACCCTGCTGGAACTGGACCGGGTGCACGTGGTGCACAAGATCCGCTCGTCCGGGCTGTTCGGGCACGACTCCGTGCACGCGCTGACGGACGCGACGCTGACCGTGCGGCCCGGCGAGACGATCGGCGTGGTCGGCGAGTCCGGGTGCGGCAAGACCACGCTGGCGAAGGTGGTCGTCGGGCTGCAGAAGCCGACCAGGGGCGTCGTGCGTTACCGCGGCGAACCGGTGGCCGACCAGCGCGAGTTCGGCCGCGACATCGGCATGATCTTCCAGGACCCGTCGACCGCGCTGAACCGCCGGATGTCGATCGCCCGCATCGTGCGGGACCCGCTCGACGTGCACCGCGTCGGCACCCCGGCGCAGCGGGCCGAGCGGGTGCGCGAGCTGATGGAGCTGGTCGGCCTGCCGCCCAGTGTCGCGGACGCGGTGCCCGGGCAGCTGTCCGGCGGCCAGCGGCAGCGCGTGGCGATCGCGCGTGCGCTGGCGCTGGAGCCGTCGCTGCTGGTCGCCGACGAGCCGACCTCGGCGCTGGACGTGTCGGTGCGCGCGCAGATCCTCAACCTGCTGCTCGACCTGCGGGACCGGCTGGGCCTGGCGATGATCTTCGTGTCGCACGACATCCAGACCGTGCGCAAGATGAGCGACCGCATCGTCACGATGTACCTGGGCCGCATCGTCGAGGACGCCCCCGCCGCGGCGATCCCCGGCGACGCACGGCACCCGTACACGCGGGCGCTGTTCTCCGCCACGCCGAGCCTGCTGAACCCGATCGAACCGATCGTCCTGACCGGGCCGGTGCCGTCCGCGGTCAGCCCGCCGAGCGGGTGCGCCTTCCGCACCCGCTGTCCGAAAGCGACGGACGAGTGCGCCGGCGCGGTGCCCCCGTCCGCCGACGCCGGCGACGGGCACACCTACCACTGCATCCACCCCGAACTCGAAGTGAGCGTGCGATGACTCGATTCACCGGCATCATCCCCCCGCTGTGCACCCCGTTCCGCGACGACTTCACCATCGACGTGGACTCGCTGCGCCGGCACCTGGACGTCCAGCTGGACGCCGGCGTGCACGGGGTGTTCGTGCTGGGCTCGTCCAGCGAGGTGGCGTTCCTGCCGGACCGGCAGCGCCGGGTGGTGATCGAGACGGCGGTGGCGCACGTCGGCGGCCGGGTCCCGGTGCTGGCCGGGTGCATCGACATGACGACGCTGCGGGTCGCCGAGCACATCCGCGTCGCCGAGGATGCGGGCGCGGACGCGCTGGTCATCACCGCGCCCTACTACACCCGCACGCACACGGCGGAGATCGAACAGCACTTCCGGCTGCTGCACGCGCAGGCCTCGCTGCCGATCTTCGCCTACGACATTCCGGTCGCGGTGCACTCGAAGCTGGACCGGGAGATGGTCCTGCGGCTGGCCGAGGACGGCGTGCTGGCCGGGCTGAAAGACTCCAGCGGCGACGAGGCCGGGTTCGGCGCGCTGCTGCTGGGCCGCCGGGAGCGCGGGCTGTCGGAGTTCGCCGTGTTCACCGGGTCCGAGCTGGTGGTGGACCTCGCGCTGCAGATGGGCGCGGACGGCGCGGTGCCCGGA
Source organism: Amycolatopsis sp. NPDC006125 (assembly GCF_040614195.1). Taxonomy (NCBI): domain Bacteria; kingdom Bacillati; phylum Actinomycetota; class Actinomycetes; order Pseudonocardiales; family Pseudonocardiaceae; genus Amycolatopsis; species Amycolatopsis sp. NPDC006125. The sequence goes on along the minus strand of NZ_JBEXTZ010000090.1, from coordinate 26,544 downwards.
CTGGCCAATGTGGACCCCGCCGGGTACGTGACGATCTGGGACCGCGTGCGGGCGGGCGATCTCGCCACGGCACGGCGGGAACAGGACCGGCTTATGCGGCTGTACGACATCACGCACGCCGCGCCGCCGGAGCGGATGGGCCGTGGCTCGGCCGGGCTCGGCGCGTTCAAGGCGGCGATGAAGATGCGCGGGTTCATCGACAACTCGGTGATGGCGCCGCCGCAACTGCCGCTCAACGACGAGGAGCTGTTGCGCATCAAGGGTGCGCTGACCGAGGCGGGTCTGCTGTGATCCACTACGGCGCGGACTACAACCCGGAGCACTGGGCCGAGGACGTCTGGGACACCGACGTCAAGCTGATGACCGAGGCCGGGGTCACGCTGGTGACGCTCGGCGTCTTCTCCTGGGCGAAGGTCGAGCCGCGGCCGGGCGAGTACGACTTCGGCTGGGTCGACACGGTGATGGACAAGCTCGCGGCCGCCGGGATCCAGGTCGCGCTGGCGACGATGACCGCCTCACCGCCGCCGTGGCTGACCCACCGCCACCCCGAGGTGCTGCCCGTGCGCGAGGACGGGACACGGCTCTCTCCGGGTTCGCGGCAGCAGTTCTGCCCGTCCAGCCCGGTGTTCCGCGAGCACGCCGCGCGGCTGGTCGAGCAGCTCGCGAACCGGTACGGCGACCACCCGGCGCTGAAGATCTGGCACGTCGGCAACGAGTACGGCTGCCACATCCGGGCGTGCTACTGCGACACCTCCGCCGAGGACTTCCGGTCCTGGCTGCGCGAGCGGTACGGCACGCTGGACGCGCTGAACGCGGCGTGGTCGACGACGTTCTGGTCGCAGGGCTACTCGGACTGGGCGGAGATCCAGCCGCCGCGGGTGGCGCCGTCGTTCCGCAACCCCGCCCAGCAGCTGGACTACCAGCGGTTCTCCTCGGACGCGTCGCTGGCGTGCTACCGGGTGGAGGCGGAGGTCCTGCGCCGGGTCACGCCGGACGTCCCGCTCACCACCAACTTCGTCGGGCTGGTGCAGAAGGCGCTGGACTGGCACGCGTGGGAGCCGCACGAGGACGTGGTGTCGCTGGACTCCTACCCCGAGCCCTACGACCCGCGGGGGCACGTCGAGGCGGCGTTCGGGTACGACGTGGTGCGGTCGCTGAAGAACGGGCAGCCGTGGATGCTGCTGGAGCACGCGCCGAGCGCGGTGAACTGGCGCAAGCACAACGGCGCCAAGGCTCCCGGCGTGATGCGGCAGGGCGTGCTGCAGGCGGTGGCGCGCGGCGCGGATGCCGCGATGTTCTTCCAGTGGCGGCAGAGCCGGGGTGGCGCGGAGAAGTTCCACTCGGCGATGGTGCCGCACGCCGGCGCGGACACCCGCGTGTTCGCCGAGGCGCGGGCGCTCGGGCAGGACCTCGCGGCACTGGCCGACGTCGAGGGCACCCGGGTGCGATCGGACGTGGCGTTCCTGCACGATTGGAACAGCTGGTGGGCACTGGAGCTGGACGCGCACCCGTCGGCGGACGTGGCGCAGCTCGACGCGCACCTGGCGCACTACGCGCCGTTCTTCGACGCCGGCATCTCCTGCGACGTGGTGCGCCCCGATCGCCTATCCGGGTACCGGCTGGTCGTGGTGCCGAACCTGTACCTGCTCGATGCGGACACCGCCGAGGGCCTGCGCCGCTACGTCGAGGGCGGCGGGCACCTCGTGGTGTCGTTCTTCTCCGGCATCGTCGACTCGTGCGACCGCGCCCACCTCGGCGGCTACCCGGTGGCCCCGCTGCGGGAGGCGCTCGGGGTGGCGGTGGAGGAGTTCTGGCCGCTGGCGCCGGGCACCTCGGTGCCGCTGAGTCCGGAGTGGACCGGCAGCCTGTGGTCGGAAGCCGTGGAGCTGCGCGGCGCGGAGGCTGTCGCGACCTTCGACGGCGGTGACCTGGCCGGTTTCCCCGCGGTGAGCCGACACGCCTACGGCGCGGGTGTCGCCTGGTACCTCGGCACGCGGCTGGACCCGGCCGGGATGCGCGAGCTGGCCGACCGGGTAGCCGCGGAAGCGGGCGTGCGACCGGTCCTGCCCGGCCTGCCCGCCGGGGTCCAGGCGGTCCGACGGGAAGCCGCGGACCGGCAGTTCCTGTTCCTGCTCAACCACAACACGGATGCGGTCGCGGTGGACCTGGGAGAACCGGCCCCCGACCTGCTCACCGGTTCGGCGCCCTCGGCCCGGCACACGTTGCCACCGCGCGGCGTCGCAGTCCTCCGGATTCACTGACCGAAGGGAAGGCACATGAGATCGTTCGCAGCGTGGCGCGCGGTCCCGCTCGTGGCGGTGCTGTTCGCCAGTCTGCTCGGCGGCGGGGTCACCGCCTCCGCCGACACCGCCAGACCGGGATTCGACCAGCAGTCGCTGTTCAACCCCAAGCAGGAGCAGGGCTACTTCTGCTTCCGCATCCCCGCGATCGTCAAGAGCACCGCCGGCACCCTCCTCGCGTTCGCCGAGGGCCGGGTCAACGACTGCGGCGACGCCGGTGACATCGACCTCGTCCTCAAGCGCTCCACCGACGGCGGCCGGACCTGGTCGCCGCTGGAGGTCATCAACTCCGGCGACGGCGACACACACGGCAACCCGGTCCCGATCGTCGACCAGCAGACCGGCCGGATCGTGCTGATCTCCACCTACAACGCGGGTCTCACCGGCGGCAAGAACTGCGAGGTGCCGTGCGCGCGGACCCCGCACGTGCAGTACAGCGACGACGACGGGCTCACCTGGTCCACGCCGGTGGACATCAGCGCCCAGGCCAGCAGGCCGGAGTGGAACGCCTGGTACGCCTCCGGCCCGGTGCACGGCATCCAGCTCACCAAGGGGCCGCACCGCGGGCGGCTGGTGTTCGGCGTGAACGCCGAAACCGCCGAGGGCACCGACGTGGTGGCCAACCACGGCGCGCTCGTCTACAGCGACGACCACGGCCAGACCTGGCACATCGGCGCGGTGGACACCTATTCGTTCCCGCCGAAGAGCGCCTACTCGCAGCGGCCCCAGGAGATCAGCGTCGTCGAACTGGCCGACGGCTCGATCTACGCCGGCGGCCGCGAACAGGGCGGCACCGACATCGGCAACCGCGACTACGCGATCAGCCGCGACGGCGGGGAGACGTTCAGCCAGCCGTTCCGGACGATCCCCGACCTGGTCACGCCGATCGTGCAGGGCTCGCTGCTGCGGCTGGACCGGCCGGGGCCGGACCGGATCCTGTTCGCGTCGCCGTCGGACACCGACCGGCGCCGGTGGATGATGATCCGCTCCTCCTACGACGGCGGCCGGAGCTGGGAGAACGCCGAGCAGGGCACCCGGGTGACCGACGAGTGGTCCGGCTACTCGGACATGGTCCAGATCAGCGACCGGTCCGCGCGCACCACCGAGATCGGCCTGATGTACGAGGGCGGCCCGGTCGACGCGCGTGACGAGATCCGCTTCGCCCGCTTCACCGAGGACGTGCTGGGCTGGCGCAACTCGGCCGGCCCGACCACGCGGGACGTGTCCGGCGAACGGTCGGACGCCTACCTCGTGGGCGGCCCGGTGGCCACGGCAGGCCGCTACGGCAGCGCGCTTTCGCTGGACGGCGTGGACGACTTCGTGCGCGTGCCCTACAACAGCGCGCAGGTGGTCGGCGACGGTGACTTCACGTGGACCGGCTGGGTGCGGTACGGCGCGTCGACGAGCAACCAGGTGTTCTTCTGGATGGGCGGCATGGGCTCGACCGCGCCGCAGATCTGGCTGCGCGGCGAGCCGGCGGCGAACCGGCTGATCGCGTCGATGACCACCACTGCGGGCACCAAGCAGGTGACGTCGGCGGGCGCGTTCAACGACCAGCAGTGGCACCACGTGGCGCTGCAGCGCACCGGCGGCCAGTTGCTGCTGTTCGTCGACGGCGTGCAGGTGGCGGCCGGCCCCTCGGCGGCCGGTTCGGTGACGGAGCGGGTGTCGTTCCAGTTCTGGCTCGGCCGCCGCCTCGACGGTGGCATGGGACTGAACGGCGCGCTGGACGACGTCCGGCTCTATCGCAAGGCACTGTCACCGTCCGAACTGGACGCCGTCCGGGCGAACGCCCCCGTGCGGGACGCCCTGGTGCTGCGGCTGCCGTTCTGAGTCGCGGAGTCCCGGCCCCGTGCGACGGGGCCGGGACTTCACCGCAGCCCGTGCCGGTCCAGCCAGGCGGACAACGTCGCGGCGATCGCCGCGGGCTGGTCCTCCGGGGTGTGGTGCCCGGCGGGGAGATCGTGGTGGACGATGTCGAGAGCCGCGATGTTCTCCGCGCACCACGCGATCATCCGGTCGTCCATCATCGTGTCGAAGCCGGGGCGGAACGTCATGAGCAGCTTCGGCACGTCCGCGCTGGCCGCGAGCCACTTGTCGTAGTGCTCGACACGAGCGACGACGTCGGCAGGCTCCCCGCCCAGCGGCATCGACCGCGCCCACCGCAACAGCGGCACGCGGCTCTCGCGCGTCGGGTAGGGCCGCAGGTAGGCCACGCGGTCCTCCGCGCCGAGCGCCATCGACTCCAGGAAGATGTTGTCGTCCAGCATCATCTTCTCCCCGACGCCCGGGGTTTTGAGCGCCCGGAATATCTCGGCGCCCGCGTCCGGGAACTCGTCCCAGGACATGGGTTTCACGATCGTCTCGGTGACCGCGATGCCCCGCACCCGGCCGGGGTGGCGGGCGGCCCAGTCGAAGGCGAGCGCGCCGCCCCAGTCGTGGCCGACCAGGACCACGTCGTCCAGCCCGAGGTGCTCGAACCAGGCGTCGAGGTAGCGGGCATGGTCGTCGAAGGTGTAGCCGATGTCCGGTTTCGCGGATTCGCCCATGCCGATCAGGTCGGGCGCCAGTTTCCGGCCCGGGCCGACCGCCGGCATGATGTGCCGCCACAGGTGGGACGAGGCGGGGTTGCCGTGCAGGAAGACGATCGGCTGGCCGTCGCCGGTCTCGCGGTGGTGCAGGATCACTTGAACACCGCCGCGTTCGCGCCGGCCCACTCGGCGAAGCTGCGCGCCGGGCGCCGCAGGACGCGCTCGACGTCGTCGCTGACCCGCTGCTCCTCCGGTTTCGGCGCGCCGAGGATGTCCAGTGTGGACTCCACGACCGGCTCGGGCATGGCCTGCAGCATCCGCGTCCGCGCCTCCGCCCGGCTCAGCTCGGCGAAGCGCACCGGCTCGCCCAGCGCGTCGGCGATCGCCGCCGCCTGCTGCCGCGGCGTGACGGGCTCGGGCCCGGTGATCGTGTAGGCCCGGCCGGCGTGCCCGTCCTCACGCATCGCCGCGGCGGCCACCTCGGCGATGTCCACCGGATCGACGGTCGGCAGGGCGACGTCCCCGAACGGCGCCTCGACCGTCCGCCGGGTGCGCACCGTTTCCGCCCAGGCGAACGCGTTGGAGTGGAAGCCGCCCGGCCGCAGTAGGGTCCACTCCAGGCCGGAGCCGACGACCGCGTCCTCCAGTTCCGGCGCGTGCCGCCCGGTCGCCACCCCCTGGGACGACAACAACACGACCCGTCGCACGCCGCCGGCCTTCGCTGTTCCCAGGACGCCGGCGAGGTCCCCGCCGGCCGCGAGGAAGTCCGGCGAGGTGAGCAGGAACAGTGTCGACGCCCCGTCGAGCGCGGGCTTGAGCGTCTCCGGCTCGGTCAGGTCCGCCCGCACGTGCCGCACCCCGGGCAGGTGTTCTTCCTTGCGCGACACCGCCGTCACGGCCTCGCCGGTCTTGACGAGCGCCTGCACCAGCGGCCGCCCGACGTTGCCGGTAGCTCCGGTCACCACAAACATTTCCGCTCCCGTTCTCTTCGTGTGGGAGCGACGCTACTGTCGTGGGGCTAGTAGGTACCTAGAGGAAAGTAGTGGGTCCGGTGACCGAAACCACAGTCAGTCCCGAGCTGGCCTGCCCGATCGCGCCCGTGGTCGACCTCGTGTTCAGCCGGTGGACCACGCCGATCCTGTGGACGCTGAACGAGCACGGCAGGCAACGTTTCGTGGAGCTGTCCCGCCGCATCACGACGATCACCCCGAAGGTCCTGACACAGCGGCTGCGCCAGCTGGAGCGCGACGGGCTCGTGATGCGCACCTACCACGCCGAGGTCCCGCCGCGGGTGGAGTACGAGATCAGCGACCTGGGCCGCAGCCTGGCGCCGCTGTTCGCCACCCTCGCGGAGTGGTCGCCGAACCTGGAGAAGGTCGAGCAGGCCCGCGCCGAGTACGACGCGCAGCAGAAGAAGCGCCCCTGAGCCTCAGGCTGTCAGGAAGCTGATCACGCTGTGCGGCGCGTTTTCGTCGAAGAGCATTTCGTGCGTGTGGCTGCCTTCGAGAGCCGCCGCCGTGCTGCGCGGGAACAGCGCCTGCTCGTATTCCGCCAGTGCCGCCTCGGGGTCGCCGGGATGGGCGGCGATGGCCTTGCCGAGCTCGGCGCCGTCGAACATGGCGAGGTTCGCGCCGTCACCGGACGGGGCCGACAGGTGGGCCGCGTCGCCGAGCAGGGTCACGCCCGGCACCCGGTCCCACTTGTGCCCGATCGGCAGGGCGTTGAGCGGGCGCAGGACCGGCGCGGTGTCGCTGTCGGTGATCAGTGAGGTGAGTTCCGGCGCCCAGCCGTCGAACTCTCGCGCGACCCGCGCGAGGGCGGCGGCGGAATCGCTGAAATCGATCTCCGCGAACCACTCCTGTGGTTTGGTGAGCGCCACGTAGGTGTGCAGCGTCCCGCCGCTCTCGCGATGCGCCGTGATCCCCTTGCCCGGGACGAGCGCCATCAGCGCCCCACCGCCGACGGCCCGCGCGGCGGCGGGGTGCCGGCTGTCAGCGTCGAACAGGTAGGTCTCGACGAACGACCGGCCCACGTACCGCGGCACCGCGCCGGAGACCAGCGGCCGCACGCGTGACCACGCGCCGTCCGCGCCGACCAGCAGGCTCGTGACGACGGTGCCTCCGTTGGCGAAAGCCACCTCGTGACGGCCGTCGCCGAGGGCGCGGACGCCGGTGACCTTGTGCCCCCAGCGGACAGTGCCTTCCGGGAGCGAGTCGAGCAGGATCCGCCGCAGCTCGCCGCGCTGGACCTCCGGGCGCCCGGCCGTGCCGTCGTCGGGCTGGTCGAGCAGGACCGCACCGTCCGGCGCGAGGACCCTGGTCGCCTCGCGGCCCTCCAGGATGATGCCGCGGAACTCGTCGAACAGGTTCGCCGCGCGGAGGGCGGACTGGCCGTCGTGCTCGTGGATGTCGAGCATCCCGCCTTGGGCGCGAGCACCCGCGGACGCCTCCGCTTCGTAGACCGTCACCGGGATGCCGTGGACGTGCAGCACGCGAGCGAGCGTGAGACCGCCCAGCCCCGCGCCCACGATCGTGACGTGGTTGTTCATGTCCCCTCCTTTTGGAATGCCATTCCATCGTGGAACGGCATTCCAGATATGTCAAGATGGGGGCATGCCACCACGGACCCGGCGCACGGAGGCGCTCTCCCGGGAGCGGATCGTCGAAGCGGCCGTCGAGCTGCTGGACGCGGCGGGCGAGGCCGGGCTGACGTTCCGGACGCTGACCGAACGGCTCGCCACCGGCGCGGGCGCGATCTACTGGCACGTGGCGAACAAGGACGAGCTGCTGACCACGGCGACGGACGCGGTCGTGGCCGAGGCGCTCCCCGCCGCGTCCGCGGGTTCGCCCCAGGAGGAGATCCGCGCCGTCGCGCTGGGCCTGTTCGACGCGATCGAGCAGCACCCGTGGCTCGCGACGCAGCTGTTGATGCAGCTGACCCGCAACCCCGGGGGCCCGGTGGCGCCGCGGATCTTCGAGGCCATCGGACGGCAGATCGGCGCGCTGGGGGTCCCCGAACACAGCTGGTTCACCGCGACGTCGGTGCTGGTGCACTACATCCTCGGCACCGCGGGCCAAACCGCGACAGCCGAAGTCAGCACGACGCGGGAGGCCTTCCTCGACACGGTGGCGAAGAGCTGGGAGAACCTCGACCCGGAGGCCTACCCGTTCACCCGCGGCGTCGCGAAGCAGCTGCGCAACCACGACGACCGGGAACAGTTCCTTGCCGGAATCGATCTTGTGCTGGCCGGCGTCACCACCCGCCACTCGTCGTAGAAACCCTTGCGCCGCGAGCGCTACTCACCTCTTGGTCGTGCTTCGCGGGTGTCCGAAACCGTCCCGGCATGTTCTTGCAGTTGGTAACTGGTTTGCCGGGGAGTCGTCGCTCAGAGCAGGATCAGGGACATGCCGAGGACATTCATCGGGTTCCGGGGCGTCGGGTTCTGGGCGCCCGACGCCGGATGGCCGAACCGCCAGGCTGGCTGCTGGCGGCCCGGGAGTAGTGGTTCGTCCTCGCCACGGTTCGTATCAAGGGCGTCATGAACCCAAGCTACGACGCACATCTCGGTGAGGACGAGACGCGGATCGGGCTGGTGCAGGAGATCCATGAGCGCGTGTTACGCCGCTTCGAGTCATTCGGCGAGAAGATGCCACGGCTGAGCGTGCCCGAGGGCGTCTGGGCCTTCGACGGCTCCGTCCACACCGAGTTGTTCGCGGAGACCTTTGCGTCTTTCGCCGGTGTGTTGCGTGGCGAGGGCAAGGATCTGGAGCCAGATGTAGTCGCGTAAGGGAAGTGTTGCTGACGGCCGGCCCAGAAGCACCCTAGCGGCGGTGCTCGGAACGCTCGCCGAAAAGAAGCGTCAAGCACGGGCCGGTCAGGGCCTTGATCCGATAACGGGGTCCTGACCAGCCAAGAAGTGCCCCCGGCAGGACTCGAACCTGCGACCTAGAGATTAGAAGGCTCTTGCTCTATCCGGCTGAGCTACGAGGGCCTGGCGCCGACGACCACAGGCCGTCCTGACCTGCAGTTTAGTCACCGTCACTTCCCCTATCGCCGGACGGCGGGGGAACGTTTCAGCCTCTGCCGATGAACGGCATCTTCGTCGCCGTGACGGTCATGAACTGCACGTTCGCGGTCAGCGGGAGCCCTGCCATGTACAGCACGGCTTCCGCGACGTGTCTGGCGTCGAAGGTGGGTTCGGGCAGCTCACGGCCGTCCGCCTGGCGCGCGCCCCTGGCGATTCCCGCCGTCATCTCCGTCGCCGCGTTGCCGATGTCGATTTGGCCACACGCGATGTCGTACGGGCGGCCGTCCAGCGACAACGACTTCGTCAGACCGGTGATGGCGTGCTTCGTCGCGGTGTAGGCAGCGCTGCCGGGGCGCGGGGTGTGCGCGGAGATGGAGCCGTTGTTGATGATGCGACCACCGCGCGGGTCCTGGCGCTTCATGATCCGGAACGCCTCCCGCGCGCACAAGAACGCACCGGTCAGGTTCACCGCCACCGTCTGCTGCCACGCCTCGACCGGGACCTCGTCCGGGTCGCCGGCCGGGCCGAAGGTGCCCGCGTTGTTGAACAACACGTCCACCCGGCCCCACCGGTCCGCGACCGCCTCGAAGAGCGCGTTGACCTGGGCGGGGTCGGCGACGTCGGCCGGGTGTACGAGGGCGTCCGGCGCGCCCGCGGCGGTCTCGGCCAGCGCGTCGGCTCTCCGGCCGGCCAGCGCGACGCGGTAGCCGGCGCCCAGCAGCGCCTGCGCCACGTGCCGTCCGATGCCCGAACCGGCGCCCGTCACGACGGCGACCCCACCCATGCGCACCTCCCGCTCGACGCCGGCCCGAACCTTCGACCTAGAGATTAGAAGGCTCTTGCCGACCACGCCGCGGCCGGCACCTTCCGCTAGACAGTCAACACGACCTTGCCACGTCCGTGCCCGGTCTCGATCTCCCGGTGCGCGTCCGCCGCCTCCTCCAGGCGGTACGTCCGCCGCACCAGGAAGCTCAGCTCGCCCCGGTCGTACAGGCGCGCCAGCTCGGCCAGCCGGTCCGCCGACCGCTGCCCGCGCACCAGCTGCACCCCGAGCGACTCCGCCCGATCGTGGTCCACCAGCGTCACCACGCGACGCCGCTCCTTCACCAGTGCGAGTGAAAGATCAAGCGCGGCGCCACCCGCGCCGTCCAGGACCGCGTGCACCCCGCCGGGTGAAAGCGCTCGCAGCCGGTCCTCCAGGCCGTCGCCGTAGACGACCGGCGTCGCGCCGAGCGAGCGCACGTAGTCCTGGTTCGCCTCGCTCGCGGTGCCGATCACGGACGCGCCCCACAGCCGTGCCAGCTGGACCGCCGCGGTGCCGACCGAGCCCGCCGCGGCGTGCACCAGGACCGTGTCCCCGGGGCCCACGCCGAGCTGCCGCAACGCCATGTACGCCGTCTGCGTCCCGGCGGTGAACCCGCCCGCGACGGTCCACGGCATGCCGGCCGGCTTGGCCGTGACCTGGTCCTGCCCGACCACCACGTACTCGGCGTAGCAGCCCAGCACGTTGAAGCCGAGCACCTCGTCGCCGACCGACCACGCCGCCCCGTCCCCGACCTGGTCCACCACGCCGGCGAACTCGTTGCCGGGGATCCGCGGCCACGTCAGCCCCGTCGCGTACGGCGGCTCCCAGCCGGCCCGCACCGCCGCGTCGAACGGCTGCACACCCGCCGCCCGCACGCGGACCCGGACCTGTCCCGGACCCGCCTGCGGGTCCGGGACTTCCATGGCGCGCAGAACCTCCGGGCCACCCGGCTCGGTGAACGCCGCTGCCTTCATGAGGTGCCTCCTCGATCTCGACCTGCGAGATCAACGGTGACACCTCCAGTTAACTGGAGGTCAATCTCAGAAGTTGATCATGTGACCGGCGAGACCGTGGATGGCCTCCTTGACCGCCTCGCCGAGGGTCGGGTGCGCGTGCACGTTGCGGGCCACCTCGTGCACCGTCAGGTCCCACTGCTGCGCCAGCGTCAGCTCCGGCAGCAGCTCGGTGACGTCCGGGCCGATCAGGTGCGCGCCGAGCAGCTCGCCGTACTTGGCGTCGGACAGGATCTTCACGAAGCCGCCCGCGTCGGCGAGGCCGTGGGCCTTGCCGTTGGCGGTGAACGGGAACTTGGCGACCTGCACGTCGTAGCCCTGCTCGCGCGCCTGCGCCTCGGTCAGGCCGAAGCTCGCGACCTGCGGCTGGCAGTACGTCGCGCGCGGGATCATCGTGTAGTCGAGCTCCATGGTCTCCGCGCCGCCGATCGTCTCGGCCGCCACGATGCCCATCGACTCGGCCGCGTGGGCCAGCATCAGCTTCGCGGTGACGTCGCCGATCGCGAAGATGTGCGGCACGTTCGTGCGGCAGCGCCCGTCGACGGCGATGGCGCCGCGCTCGGTCAGCTCGACGCCGGTGTTCTCCAGCCCGTAGCCCTCCACGCGCGGCTGGAAGCCGATCGCCTGCAGGACCTTGTCGGCCTCCAGCGTCTGCTGGTTGCCGCCGCTGGACACGGTGACCTTGACCTTGGCGCCGCTGTCGTCGATGCTCTCGACCTTCGTGCCGGTCAGGACCTTGATGCCGAGCTTCTTGTAGCGCTTGGCCAGCTCCTTGGACACGTCCGCGTCCTCGAGTGGCACCATCCGGTCCAGGAACTCCACGATCGTCACGTCGACGCCGTAGTTGTGCATGACGTAGGCGAACTCGACGCCGATCGCGCCCGCGCCGGCGATGATGATGCTGCCCGGCAGGTCGCGGGAGAGGATCTGCTCCTCGTAGGTCACCACGCGCTCGGACAGCTGGGTGCCCGGCAGCAGCTTGGTGGTGGCGCCGGCGGCGATGATGCAGTGGTCGAAGGTGACGGTCTCGACGCCGTTCTCACCGGTGACCTCGATGGTGTGCGCGTCGGTGAACTTGCCGCGCCCGGTGAACTCCTGAATGTTGTTCTTCTTCATCAGGAAGTGCACGCCCTTGACGCGGCCGTCGGCGACCGAGCGGCTGCGGTCGAACGCGGCGCCGTAGTCGAAGGTGATCGGCCCGTCCGAGCTGATCCCGAAGGTCTTGGCCTCCTTGGTGACCAGGTGGGCGAGCTCCGCGTTGCGCAGCAGCGCCTTCGACGGGATGCACCCGACGTTCAGGCACACGCCGCCCCAGTACTTCTCCTCGACGATCGCCGTCTTCAGGCCGAGCTGCGAAGCCCGGATCGCCGCGACATACCCGCCGGGCCCGGCACCCAGCACCACAACGTCGAAATGCGCACTCATACCCGCCACCCTATGCCCTCGCGGGCGAGCCGGTCGTGGGTGCTCGGGCCCACGACCGGCCCCTGATCAGGCGCGCTCGAGGATGACGACGGGGATCTTGCGGTCCGTCTTCTTCTGGTACTCGTCGTAGTCCGGCCAGACCTTCGCCATCTTGGGCCAGAGCACCTCGCGCTCCGCATCGGTGGCGGTGCGGGCCTTGGCGGTGAACTTGTCGGCCTTGACCTGCACCTTGACCTCGGGATTGGCCTGCAGGTTGAGGTACCAGCCGGGGTGCTGGGGCGCGCCGCCCTTGGAGGCGACGATCACGTAGGCGCCCTCGTGCTCCTGGTAGATCAGGGCGAACTTGCGCTCCTGGCCGGACTTGCGGCCGGTGGTCGTCAGGATCAGGATCGGGGCGCCCTTCTCCCAGTCGTGACCGACTTCACCATCGGTCTCCTCGTAGCGGCGGACGTGCTCGTCACCGAAGAGCATGCGGGGTCCTTTCGTCTCGGCAGATTCCTCCGTGATTCCGCAACGCGCGGCGGCGGCTGGGTATTTCCGAGGTCACTTTCGGTGATCCCCACTCGCTCGGGTGGTCCTGACCAGGCAAAAAGCGGAAACCGACCTAGAATTCGGCGCAACGCCGACCGCGGGAGGAACGATGAGCGACCGGCCGCACGTGACGCTCGAAGACGTGGCGAGGACCGCCGAGGTCTCGCTGGCGACGGCGTCCCGCGCGCTCAACGGCACGACCAGAGTGCGCGACGACCTGCGGGAGCGGGTGCTGTCGGCCGCCGCGGAGCTGGCGTACACGCCGAACGCGCACGCGCAGGCCCTCGCCGGCGGGTCGCGCCGGACGGTGGGGGTGATCTGCCACGACATCAGCGACCCGTACTTCGCGGCGATCACCCGTGGGGTGATGCGGGTGGCCGACAGCCACGGGCTGCTCGTGATGCTCGCCGGGACGTTCGCCGATCCGGACCGGGAGCTGGCGTGTGTGTCGACGCTGCGGGCGCAGCGGGCGTCGGCGATCCTGCTGACCGGTTCGGCGTTCGAGGACCGCGCGTGGGAGCGGCGGATGGCGGCCGAGCTGGAGCCGTACCGGCGCGGTGGCGGGCGGGTGGCCGCCGTGACGCGGCACCGGTCGCTCAAGGCGGACACCATCGCACCCGACAACCGGGGCGGCGCGCGGGCACTGGTGGAGGCCATGCACGGGCTGGGCCACCGGCGGTTCGCGGTGGTGACCGGGCCGGCGCGGCTGACCACAGTGGCCGATCGGGTGGCCGGGTTCCGGGAGGGGCTGGCCGGGCTGGGGATCGAACTGTCCGAAGGGGACGTGTTCGCCGGGTCGTTCGACCGGGACGGCGGTTACGAGGCGACGGAGGCCCTACTGGCGGCCAAGCACAAGGCGACGTGCGTGCTGACGGCGTCGGACGTGATGGCGGTGGGGGCGGTGAGCGCGCTGCGTGCGGCGGGGCTGTCGGTGCCGGAGGACGTGTCGGTCACGGGGTTCGACGACGTGCCGCTGGTGCGGGACTTCGGGTTGACCACGGTGGCGTTGCCGCTGGAGCGCATCGGGGCGGAGGCGCTGGAACTGGCCCTGGACGACGGTGGTGCTGGTGGTGGGGCGCGGGGTCGCGTTCGGCGGGTGTCGGGCGAGGTGCTGCTGCGCGGGAGCACGGGGAAGCCCCGCCGCCGGCGGCGGAGCTGACCTCCGCACGGCTCGGCCCCGGGGGCAGGTTGGCGGCGAGAGGGCAGACGGGGGGCTCGGGCGAGGTGCTGCTGCGCGGAAGCACCGCGAAACCCCTGCACGGCTCAGCCCTGGGGCGGTCAGGTTGGTGGCTAGAGGGCAGGCGGGGTCGGGTGGCTGTCTGGGTTGGACGCGAGCGGAGCCCACGGGGTCGCCACTGGCTCGCTCGCGGGGTACAGCCGGGTTAGGTAGTGGTTCGCGAGAGGCTTTCCCCTCGTGGGTCGCGAGTCGGCATCTCGGGTGGCGGTGACCGGTCCGTTCGTGCAATCGCCAGTGGCCATGTCCTGCGGCGACGACTGGCCCTCTCACGCGGCCCGAGTGGCCCTCCCGCGCCGCGATGAGTGGTCACTTCGAGCCCCTGCGAATGGCACTCCCGTGCGGCACGACCGGCCCTCCCACGCAGCGCGAGCACCCCTCCCGCGCCGCGGCGAGTGGTCACTTCGAGCCCCTGCGAATGGCACTCCCGTGCGACACGACCGGCCCTCCCACGCAGCGCGAGCACCCCTCCCGCGCCGCGACGAGTGGTCACCTCGAGCCCCTGCGAACGGCTCCCCCGTGGGGCTCGGTTGGTCCTCTCGCGCGTTGGTGGGTGGTTGGTCCACTCGCGCCTTCGCGGCTGGCCCTCTCGTTCGGTCACCACCGGCTCCGTCGCGGGCGCCACCTGGCGCTCTCGCGCACGCACCACGCGCCCTCAATAGCAGGCCGACACCACCGGCAGGCACACGTACGTGTCACCCCAGTGCCCCTGTCCGGTGATGTTCGTGGCGTAGCGAACCAGCGGCGCGAACCGGGCGACGCCCGCTGCCAGTGCCTCCTGGTTCCGCTGCAGCATCCCGGTCAGCTGGTCGAGCGACGCCAGCACCGGGCGCAACGCCACGTCATTGTCCGCGACCAGGCCCTGCACCTCCCGGGACAACGACTGCGCCCCCGTCAGCAGCGCCGAGATCGCCGACGCCCTGGCCGCCACCTCGGCCAGCACCAGGTTCCCGTCCGCCATCAACCGCACCAGCTGCGCATCCCGGTCCGCCACGGTCCGCGACAGCTCCACCGTGTTGCCCAGCAGCCGCGACAGCTCCGCATCCCGGGACGCGATCGTCGTCGACAGCTGGGACAGGCCGTCCAGCGCGCCCCGCACCGAGGAGCCGCCCGGCAGCGCCGCCGACAGCGCGTCGAACGACCGGGCCAGCCGGTCCGTGTCCAGCCCGCCGACGGTCTTCGACAGGTCCCGGAACGCGTCCAGCACGTCATACGGCGCGATCGTCCGCGAGCGTGGGATCACCCCATCCAGTGGTTGCGACCCCTGTGGATCCAGCGCGAGGTACTTCTGCCCCAGCAACGTCTTGATCTTGATCGCCGCCGTCGTGCGGTCACCCAGCCAGGTGTTCGACACCTTGAACCGGACCCGCACCGACGCACCGTCCAGGCCGACGTCCACCACCTTGCCGACCTTCACCCCGGCCACCCGCACCTCGTCGTCCACCGCGAGACCGCCCGCTTCGCTGAATTCCGCCTCGTACGACACGCCCGCGCCGATCAGCGGCAGCGATTCCGCGTTCAGCGCCGCGACGAACGCCAGCGCCAGCACCACGAGACCGGCAATTCCGATACCGGCAGGATCCCGATCACGCATTCCGGCCCCTTCCGCCGGGTTACGCTCTTAACACGTGCCTCCGATCGAATGACGTATTCGCCGACATGTCGGAAAAGAACAACTCCCCCGGGTGACCCATGCCAGCATGTCGCCCATGACGGACTCCCAGCCCCGGTGGCGGAGACTCGAACCGGACGCGCGCAGGGAGCAGATCTTCACCTGCGCCGCCCGGCTGTTCGGCGAGCGCCCGTACGCCGACGTGTCCACATCGGACATCGCGGCGGCGGCGGGCGTCGCCCGCGGGCTGATCAACCACTACTTCGGCACCAAACGCGAGCTCTACCTGGCGGTCCTGCGCCGCACGATGACGATCCCGACCACGGCACTGGACATCGTGACCGATGGGCCGCTCGAAGAAAAAGCACGCGTCGCGGTCGACTGGTTCCTCACCCTCGTCACCAAACAGGGCAAGACCTGGCTGGCCGCCACCGCACCCGAAGGCCTCGGCAGCGATCCGGAGGTCGAGGCGATCCTCGTCGAGGCCGAACGCCGCTCGGCCGCCCGCGTGCTGGAGGCGCTGGGCGTGAAGGTCGACGCCGCGCACGCCGAGGTCTGCAACGCCCTCATCCGCGCCTACGGCGGCATGGTCAAGGCCGCGGGCCGCGAGTGGCTGCTGCGCGGCGAACTCGACCGCGACCAGGTGCACACCCTGCTGTCCCGCTCGCTGGTGACCCTGATCGAGGACGTGTTCCCGGCCGTCACCGATAAGTGAGCAGGCGGGCGGCCCGGCCCTCGAAGTGCGCGTGCTCGTTGAACGACACCAGCGTGACCCCGCCGCGCCCGGTCACCAGCTTCGTGATGCCGCAGTTCACGGTGACCCGGTTGAGCTGCAGCAACCCCATCGCGGGGTCGCCGAGCAGGTGCCCGGCGAGCGTGCCGATCACCCCGCCGCTGGTGAAGACCACCGCGCTCTCGCCCTTGCGCAGCACCGCGACCAGGTCCGCCAGCGCGCCGCGCACCCGCTCGGCGAACTGCGGCCACGTCTCCGCGCACGGGCCGTCGTCACCGGCGCGCACCCACGCCGCCAGCGACGCGTCCAGCACCTCCTGGTACCCGCGCGGGTCGTTCGCGTCCTGCAGCGCGCCGCCGCCGTGCCGGGCGACGATGTCGACGTGGTCGTACTCGTTCCAGCGCGGGTCCTCCTTGGCCGCGGCGCCCGCCCCGAGCCAGTCCAGGACGATCTCCGCGGTGGCGCGCTGACGGGCCATCGACCCGGTCCGGCCCTCGGTGAAGCGGATCTTGCGGCGCAGCAGCTCGGCGCCGACCACGGCGCCCTGCTCGATCCCGGTGCTGGACAGCTGGTCGTAGTCGGCCGCGCCGAAGGAGGCCTGACCGTGCCGGATCAGGTGGATGGCGCCCATCGGCCGTCCTTTCGCTCGCCGTCCCCGCCCGCAGCCTAGCCAGCGGTGTTGAGGAGACGGTTGGGCGTGCCCGGGGTTGCGCCGCTGATCTTGCCCGGGGTGGCCGAGGCGATCAGGGCGTCGGCGACCTGCGCGGGTGTGGCGTCCGGGTGTCCGGCCAGGTAGAGGGCGGCGGCGCCGGCCACGTGCGGGGTGGCCATCGAGGTGCCGCTGATCGTGTTGGTCGCGGTGTCGCCGGTTCCCCACGACGACGTGATGCTCACGCCCGGCGCGTAGAGGTCGACGACGCTGCCGTAGTTGGAGAAGCTCGCCTGCCTGTCGGTCCGGTCGCTGGCCGCGACGGTGATCGCCTCGGTGACGCGCGCCGGGGAGTCGTTGCCGGCGTCGGCGCCCTCGTTGCCCGCGGCGATGGCGAAGGTGACGCCTTTGGCGATCGCCCCGCGGACGGCGTCGTCGAGGACGGTGTCGGCGCTGCCGCCCAGGCTCATGTTCGCCACGGACGGGCCGCTCGCGTTCTGCGCGACCCAGTCGATCCCGGCGACGACCTGGTCGGTGGTGCCGCTGCCCTGCGCGTCGAGCACGCGCACCGGGACGATCCGCACACCCTTGGTGACGCCGTACTCGGCGCCGCCGATCGTGCCCGCGACGTGGGTGCCGTGGCCGTGCTCGTCGGTGGCGTCGTCGTCGTTGTCGATGAAGTCCTTGCCGCCGGTGACGCGGCCGCCGAAGGTCTCGTGGCTCGCGCGCACCCCGGTGTCGATGACGTAGGCGGTGACGTCGTCCGCCGGGGTGTCGTAGCGGTAGGACGAGTCGAGCGGCAGGTTCGCCTGGTCGATGCGGTCCAGTCCCCAGGACGGCGGGTTGTGCTGCACATCGGCGATGTGCAGGACGTGGTTCTGCACGACGTAGGCGACGTCGGGGTTGGCGGCGAGGCGCTTGGCCTCGGTTTCATTGGCGCTGACCGCGAAGCCCTTCAGCGCGGCGCTGAACGTGCGGGTCGCCGAGCCGCCGTAGCGGCTGGTCAGGTCGCCGGCCCGGGAGGTGGCGCCCGGCTTGAGCACGACCAGGTAGCTGTCCGCGACCGAGCCGGGGGTGCCCGCTTCGAGGATCTGCCCTTCCCTGGCTTGCGCCGGCCCGGCCCAGACCGTCGTGGCGACGACTGCCGCCGCGAGTACGGACCACATCGCGCGCTTCCGCATGAGCCGCCGTCTCCTCTCCCCGACCGGGTGGTGCGATCTCATGCAATCCCGGGGGCCAGAGCGGGGGCAATGATTCACAGTTACCAACTAGGGAGCGGCTTGCCTGAGACCTAGGATGACCTGCACAAACAGCGACGATGCTGATCGGTACAGCCTGCGGCTTAGCCCCAGATATCCTGCACTCCGCCCGGATGATCTACGGGTTCTCGATTCACTCGCACGAGGGACATCACCGGTAAGCTCAAACACAGCGCGATCGCGGTGGGGGCAAGCTTCCCGCGTGCAGCACCGGTCCATGATGGTCACTGTTCAGAACCATGCTCGCCGAACACGTTGCGAAGCCACCCAACAGCTTCGTTAGTAAGCAGAACCTCAACTTGATCTAGTTTCCTTGCGGCGAAACCTTCTGTTTCAAGAACGAGACGGGAAACCGAGCCGATTGAAGGCGAATACGTGCCATCGTCCGCGATCTTCAGCCCGAAGCACCCACAGGTCCCTGGCCGCCAAGTCGTCACCCATGTAGACAACTTCGCCTCCGGCAGTCATACTCGGCTGCAGCGACCCTCGTCAAGTCTTCGTAATGACCATGTGACACCGGTGCCATTTTTGTGATGCAATCTGACAACAGAGAACGTGAACTGAACCATGGAAAGCATCAAGGTTCACAACGACGGCGACCTACCAAGCTTGTCGTCGAACGACTCACTCGCAATAATGTGAGCTTGGATTACTACCGACTTCGACTTCGTAATGACGAACAGGAACCCGAGCATCATCACATCGCGGTTTTGACGATCGCGGATGCGCGCCGTTACGCCGACATGATCAAAGGATAGCGAACCCGGCACAATGGAAGTTCTGATCGTGATAATCCCGGCCCCCACCGTTAGGAGCCGTGTGCCACCCGGTAATAACGCGCATCCGGCGAAGCCACCTGCGCGATTGAGGGTTCACGGTGTCTTCGGCAGCAACGCCTCCACACGAGCCGCCAAGTCTCGCGCCAGCGGGCATGCTTGCGAATTGTTCTCGGGCTGGGACATTGCCATCTGAGCGAGGACACGGGCGTGCTCGCTCACCTCGAACGCGACCGTGCATCCGAGGGCGTTCTGCACCTCCAACGCCTTCCGACCGTTCACGGTTGTTTCCGTTGCATCCGGATCGGT
Organism: Amycolatopsis sp. NPDC006125; assembly: GCF_040614195.1. Classification (NCBI taxonomy): domain Bacteria; kingdom Bacillati; phylum Actinomycetota; class Actinomycetes; order Pseudonocardiales; family Pseudonocardiaceae; genus Amycolatopsis; species Amycolatopsis sp. NPDC006125. The sequence goes on along the minus strand of NZ_JBEXTZ010000090.1, from coordinate 7,340 downwards.
TTCGCGGAATTCGGCTAGCCCTTGCACCGGATCGAGTGCTAGCCCATTACTACCAAGACCAGGCTTTGTTGCCGTGCACTCGTTGCGATGGCTGATGTTGTCGCCAGGGTTGAACCCTTGTCCAGCGTTGAGTTGGTCAAGTACCTGGCAAGCGACGAGTCCGGCAAATGGATCGTTGACGTTGGCTGACGTTGGTATCCCGCTTGTCGCGGGTGAAGGCGTGCCGTGCACGGTGGACGTGCATCCGACCAAGACCGCCCCGAGAATTGTGATTGCGGCCGCCGCAAGGCCACTTCGGGTGCTGATTTTCACCGGGTCAGCCCTCTTTAAATCTGCCAAGATACCGCGTTGCCGCATCATTAGAGGCATCGTACTTGCTCATAGCGATGTCGAGCGCTTCTCTGATGGTCTTCAGATTGCTCAACACAGTCTCGTAAACCGGAATCAACGACTGTTGATCGGAGTCCATCGCTGCCTGAAAATGTATCGCGGCCTTCTGGGCGTAGTCGTCGTTGCCAAATTTGGGTTTGCGGCGAAGCCGCTCAATGTTGAGGGAAATCCGGGAGAGTCGGTCTTCGGCTTGGGTGATCGCGTTACGCAGATGCCTGCCGGTTTCTTCGTCCACTGCCCAACCACCGGACTTGGCGTCGGCCAGTAAGCGTTGAGCTTGGTCTCCCATTGCCTTGAGCTGTTCCTGATCGCCAAACGCGCCGGTCAGGCCCGCGCCGGTCCAGTCTGTCATGGTTTCGACTGCTCCCCCCGGTGCGCTCACAAGCTGCGGCACATAGAGTAGCAGGCCGCGCACATATGGTCGGTACGAAGTGACCAAGGCTCCAGCTCCCGTGGGTCTGAGCACGCTCTGACGAGATCGAAAACCCTTGGTACCAGGGGGCAGCGCGGGGGTTCTGCGCGGCGGCCGGTAGCTTCCCTGCGGCGGCGACGCCCGACTCACAGCGTAGGACAACAGCGAACGCTCTACCAACGGCCTGCACTGCGGGATGAGCGGAGGCTCCCTGGTAAGGTGACCGGGGAGCCTCTTTGATGTCCCCGTAAGCCGACAAGCCGGGACCATTGGCGATTCTTGACCCGTTCGCCTTCTCGCATGGATCAGCAATGGATCCCGACCTGCCTGCCCCGCACACGGAGCCGATTGAAAGAAATGGCGGGGTGACGCTGGTACGACTCGTCGGCCCGTGGACAGAAACCGGTCATGGCCGCGCACTAGGTTCCCGGCTGAGAGGAACCCGTTACGAAACTCCCAACTCAGGCTTTCAAACGTCACCCCGCCCAGGTTTCATAGTTCGTACAGAACGCGCTCGCGATACTCTGCCACCTGAATCGCTGCACCGGTGAGCCACCGACCGTTCTGCCGATGAAGTTGATGTAGGCCGGCTGCGAATGTTCAACATGCGCGGCCACCTTTGTTCACGCACACGTACAGCGCTGCCAATCTGCCACATCCCGGTATCACCTGTCCGACCGCTTCACGGCCTGTTGCCGGATGCGTGCCGTGGTGAGCTGGTGCCGCCGCAGCAGCTCCGCAGTCCACGTCCGCAGGGTCACCCGGTCGAGGGGATCTCGGGCCGGGTCGCAGGCGCACCAGTCCAGGTACTGATCAACACTCACCCGGTAGGAGTGCAGGGTGTTGCGGGCCAGGTTCTCCGCCTCCATGTGGATCATCCAGGAGTCCACGAGGTCGCGGAGCTGATCAGTGGTGAGCATGGCGTAGTCCTCCGCCAATGGGGTGATCTCGGCTGCACCCGATCGAGGCGGCCGATATCCGTACAGCCTAACGGCCTGCCCTCCCACTTGCGGTCCTGCGCAGGACAAAGTCGCAGGTCAGGGCAAGGTTTGTAGTCCGGGAAGAGGACCGCGACATCACAGTTACCAGTACTCACCCGATAGGGTTACTCGTTAACCACCCAATGGGATGACAGCCTGATCATCATTCTCGGACGAGTAGAGGTCACACACTGCTACCATCAGCGGTGGCGAAGTCGATTTCCAGGTGGTAGCAGGTGTCCACGTCCGAGCGCGCGGTGCCGAGCCCGTTCGCCAGCAGACTCCGGTCCGCGATCGCCCGCAGTGGGCTGAGTCTCGATCGCATCCAGGCCCGCTTGCAGGCCAGCGGCGTGCCGATCAGCGTCACGGCCCTGAGCTACTGGCAGTCCGGCAAGCGGCAGCCCGAGCGGCAGAGCTCGATCTCGGCGGTGCGGGTGCTCGAGGACGTCCTCGGCCTGCAGCGCGGTGAGCTGCTGTCCCTGCTCCCGCCGCCGCGCCCGCGCGGGCTGCCGTCCCGGCGGCAGGCGGACGGCGTCGTCAAGTTCCCGATGGAGGCGCTGCGGATCCTGCTGGAGCGGGTCGGCGCTCCGCACGCGCTGGAGCAGCAGCACCGGCTGAACCTGCTCAACCTGCACGACCGGTGCGAGATCGCGGCAGGTGGCCGCCAGCGGTCGCTGACCACGCGCTCGGTGTTCCAGGCGACCGCCGACCGGCAGGACCGCTGGATCCTGGTGTACGACCACGGCGGCGCGCCCGCGCCCACGCTGCACCAGCTGCGCAACTGCCGCAGCGGGCGGGTCGAGATCGACCCGGAGCACGGCCTGACCGTCGCGGAGCTGCTGTTCGACCGCCCGATCCACCGCGGTGAGACCTGTCTGATCGAGTACACGCTCACCAACAGCGGGCCGCCGTACCCGGACTGCGAGAACACCTACTACCGCGAGTTCCGCCGCCCCATCCGCGAGTACCTGCTGGAGATCCGCTTCGACGAGGCCGAGGCGCTGCGCAAGTGCTGGCAGTACGCGCGCCGGGGCTCGGCGGAGACCGAGGAGCGGCGAGAGCTGCACCTGGACACGGCCGGCGGGGTGCACGCCGTGGCGCTGGACTACGGGCCAGGGGTGTTCGGCATTTCCTGGGAGTGACCGGGCCGGCCGCGGCTCGCACCGCGACCGGCCCCGACCTCACGCGGACTCGAGCCTGCGGCTGGTGACCTGGTCGGCGACCTTCACCACCACGAGCGCGAGCATGCACAGCACGGCCGGCTGGATCGCCTTCGCCAGGGCGAACGCGATCATCGCCAGCGCGGCCGCGCACAGGAACCCGAGGACGACGACGCGCCAGAACCGCGCGCGCCCTTCGAGCGTGCGCTCCACGAACTCCCAGACCGGATCCTCACCCGGCGCACTGCGCACGCCGAGAACCTCCGGCGGCACGATCTCGCCCCGATCCGGCGACGGCTCGTCTGGCATTCCGGGAGTCTCCGGTTGTACCGTGGGCACTTCAGTGCCTCCTTTTGCATGGTTGGGACTGATGAATCGCGCGGCTCCCTGCGGCAACAGGGGGCCGCGCTTCATATCGCGGCCTACCGCGATACGAAGTCATAGTGCAGAAATCGATCTGTTACTCGCGCGTCAGTTCGGCGACTCCGCGACGATCGGCTCGTCCCGGTCGCCGAACGGCGAGCGTGATTAGGCAGAGCTGCATCCCAGCGACAGTGCAGTCGTTCAGGTGAACCGAACCGCGTGGCAGCCAAGATCAGCCGTCACAGTGCGCGAGTTCCCAGAATCGCATCACTCTTTCGGGTGACAATTCCCTCTGCGTATCGCTCGAACGTTCGATTCGTCGCGCTTCGCCCGTGCCCCGTCACGTTCAGGTGCACGTGCAGCGCGAGGGGAACTTCTCGCCGGGGCAACTCACCGTGCGCCAGCGACCGCTTGTCGTTCGCCGCTTCGGACGGGAGTGCGGGACCGGAACCAACCCTGGGTCGTTCTGTCGCGATTCAGGTGGACATCGAACGGGTCAGCCTGCGGCTGTGCCAGTGGTCGGCGACCTTGACCGCGACCAGCGCCACCATCGACAGCGCCGTCAGCGGGATCGCCTTCAGCAACGCGAACACGATCATCGCCAGGGACGTCACGGTGGTCAGCGCGAGCAGGACGGCTCGCCACACGCGCGCCCCGCGCTCGGCCAGCCGGCTGCCGTCCGCGCGCGCGAGCGGCGGGTTCTTCAGACCGGCGGGCCGGACGGCCGCGAGGAACGAGCCGTCGAGGACGATCCTCAGCCGTTCCGGCGATGGCACGTGACGCGGATCTTCGCGGCGCGGTTGTACGGTGGGCACGTTGATGCCTTCCTCTCCGGGAGGGACGGTCGACACCGCGCGGCTCCCTGTGGCAGCAGGGGGCCGCGCTCCACGTCGCGGTAGGGCGCGACATCACTCATCGTGCAGAAACGAGTCGCCACCGTCACGAGATCGTCGGGTTTGAGCGCTCACCGGCCGGTCAGCGTCGCCGAACGGCCCGTCTCGGTAGCCCGACGGCACTCGTTCAGGTGAAGGCCGCGAGGACGGCGGCGACCGCCGCGAGCACGGCGAGCAGGATCAGGGCCGTGCTGTACCCGCCGACCCGCTCGGCGAGCACGATCGCCCCACCCGGGGCGATGGCCGTCGCCGCGGTGATCGGGGCGTTGAACATCCCGTTGAGCGCCCCGAACCGGGTCGTCGTCCACCGGTCGGCGACCGCCGTGGCCTGCACGAGCGTGTAGGCGCCGCGGGCCATCCCCATCACCACCGCGACCGCCAGCAACGCGCCCGCGGGCCCGGGCAGCAGAGCCAGCAGGACCAGCGCGGCACAACTCGCGGCGAGGACGCCGACCGTGCGGGACGCGGGCGCGCTGGTGCGCGGCACGGCGGCGAAGACGAGCCGCCCGAGGACCTGCCCGGCCCCGACGAGCCCCAGCGCGACCGACGCGATCGCATGGCTCAGGCCGCGTTCGACGAACAGCGGCACGACCACGATCGCCGACGCGTACAAGCCGAGAGCGGCCAGAGTCATCGCCGTCTGCAGCAACCGGAACCGCGCGGAGCGGGTCACCTGCCGGACCGGGGTGGCGGCCGGTCGCGTGCGGTGGTCCGGCCAGGCCGGCGTGAGCAGCAGCCAGTGCACGGGCAGGTTGACGAGCAGGAAGACCGCGGCGTAGACGAGGTAGCTCGCGCGCCAGCCGACCTGGTCGACCAGCAACGCGGTGACCGGCGCGAACACGGTGCTCGCCAGGCCGCCGACGAGCGTCACGACGGTCAGCGGACGGGCGCGGCGGTCGCCGTACCAGCAGGTGATCGCCGCGAACACCGGCGGGTACAGCTGCGTCGCCTGCGCGACGCCGACGACCACCCAGGCGAGGAAGAACAGCGGCCTGCTCGGCGCCGTCGCGACCAGCACGAGCGCCACGGCGGCGAGCGCGGAGCCCGCGGTCATCACCGGCCGCGGGCCGTACCGGTCGAGCAGGCGGCCGACCGGGATCCCCGCGACCGCCGCGACCAGCAGGCCCGCCGAGAAGGCGAGCGTGATCGTGCCCGGTGTCCACCCGGTGGTGCCCGCGATCTGCGCGGTGGCGACCGGGAGCGCGTAGTACAGCGCGCCCCAGCTGACCACCTGGGTGCCGCACATCCCGATCAGGGCGCGGCGGAGGCGGATCTCCTCCACGGCGCGCCTCAGCTCAGCTTGTTGCGGAGGACCTTCCCGGTGGCGTTGCGTGGCAGCTCCGGCACGAACTCGACGTCGCGCGGCACCTTGTAGCGGGCGAGGTTGCCCTTGACGTAGTCGCGGATCGCGTCGGCGTCGAGCTTGGAGTCCTTCTTCGTCACCACGATCGCCTTGAGGCGCTGGCCGAAGTCGGCGTCCGGCACGCCGATCACGGCGGCTTCGAGCACGTCCGGGTGCTCGACGAGCAGGTTCTCCACCTCGACCGGGAACACGTTCTCGCCGCCGGAGACGATCATCTCGTCGTCGCGGCCGTCGATGAACAGCAGGCCGTCCTCGTCGAAGTGGCCGACGTCGCCGGTGGAGAGCAGGCCGTCGATGATCTCCTTGTGGCGGCCGTCGGTGTAGCCCTCGAAGGACAGGCCGCTGCCGACGAAGACGCGCCCGGTGACGTGCGGCTCGGTGATGCGGTTGCCCTGCTCGTCGTACAGCTGGACCTTGCAGGTGACCGGCGGGCGGCCGACGGTGCCGGGGGCCTTGCGCCAGTCCTCCGGGGTGGCGACGGTGGCGACCGCGACCTCGGTGGAGCCGTACAGGTTGTAGATCACGTCGCCGAACGCCTCGGTGGCGCGGTTGCCGAGGTCGGGGGACAACGCGGAGCCCGCGACGAAGATGATCCGCAGCGACGACGTGTCGTACTTGCCCAGGATGTCCGGGCCGAGGTCGACGATGCGCTGCAGCATGGTCGGGACGAGGACCAGCGCGGTGCACCCGTGGTCGGCGACGCCCTTCAGCGTGGCTTCGGGGTCGAACCGGCGGCGCAGCACGACCTTGCAGCCGAGCGCGAACGACAGGATGAACTGCGAGATGCCGGTGCCGTGGAAGATGGGCGCGCCGAGGAACGTGGCCTCGCCGGCGCGCAACGGGATGCGGTCGAGGAACTGGACGGTGGCCAGCACGGAGGTCCGCTCGCGCGGCGCGCCCTTCGGGGTGCCGGTGGTGCCGCTGGTGAGCAGCACGAACCCGCCGCGCTGGGGCGGCGGCGGCAGTGGGCGGTCGTCGGTGCTGGCGATGAGCTCGTCGAGGACGGGGATGCGGTCCGCCGGGTCGGGTTCGTCCACCCAGGCCAGGTAGCGGTCGACGGTGTCCGGGATGCCGGAGAGCAGGTCGGTGAACTCCTGGTCGTAGACGAGCACCTGCACCTTTTCCCGCGCCGCGACGTCGGTGAGCTGCGGTTTCGCGAAGCCGGTGTTCATCAACAGGAGGCGCGCGCCGACCTTGCCCGCCGCGATCATGACCGTGACCAGGCCGCGGTGGTCCCGGCACAGCGCCGCGATGACGGTGCCCGGGCGGACGCCGCGCTCTTCCCAGGCGCGGGCGAGGGCGTTGGAGCGCAGGTCCAGCTCGCGGAAGGTGAGCGGCCCCAGCTCGTCGACCAGCCCGATGGCGTTCGGATCGCGCCGGGCGGAGGTCTGCGCCGCGGCGGCGAACGGGCCCACCTTGCGGGTGGCGATCACGCTGCGCAGGCCCTCGTCCAGCCGGGGAAACGGGACGAGCCCGGCGCGCCACATGACCTCCAGGCCGCGGGCGGTCTCCGCCACCTTGCCGGGGAGCACGGACAAGCGGGGCGGAATACGCATGGACAGCACCTCCATTGGGCCGACCGTACTGGGAGTATGTGTGGTTACTGGACAGTAGCCGAAAGGCGAGGGGACGCGCCAGCGGTTGCGGCGGGTGAGGCGGAGCGGACAAATCGGGCGGGGTGGGGGTGGGGTGGGAAGGCGGGGGTGGCGGAGCGGAGCGGCGGAGCGGGGGCGAAGCGGAGCGGCGGGTCGCGGAGCGGGCGCGGCAGAGATCGGACGA